>JAYTZB010001546.1:0-3976 GCA_043742085.1 Polyangiaceae bacterium | reverse complement strand
GATTATAGACCTGCGCTCCCAGCGCGGTCATCGCTTTGCGCGATCGCGACCGAATTCTGTGGGGTGCGCAAATTGGTACCCGCTAGGTCACGTGCAGGTTCGCACGTGACACATACGCCCGCCCTACAGGCTCCTAGAAACGGGCGCCGAACGAGCCGACTGCGCCGCCGCTCGTCGGTCCGAAATCGAGCGACACGTCGCTCAGGCGCAGTGACGAAGCCGCCCTGCGAGGCGGCGGGGGAACGAGTGCGTGGCCGGTCTTGATCTCCGCGTCGACCTTGGGTCGAGTCAGGATCAAGTACGTCGCCACACCCAGCGCGACGATGCCGACGCCGAGGGAGATGTCGGCGATGATCAGCTTCGTGCGCGCGCTGTTGACCTGGCTCTCGGTGCAGTGCGGCTTGCACGTGCTCTCGAGATCGCTGACGTCGCTCTTTCCGCCGAGACCGAAGATGGCGAAGCTGCCGAGCGCGACGACGCCGATGCCTCCGACGACCAGGGCGGGGACGATCGAGCCTTCTTTCGAGCCTTCCGGCGGCGTCGGACCGGTTGGTCCCACCGGCGTCACGACGGCGGCGCCGAAGGTCACCGTCACGTTCCGGTTCTTCTGACCGGCGCCGATGATGACTTCCTCTTCCTTGGTCTGGCCCTGGTACTCGAACTTCACGGTGTGCTTGCCGAGGTCCATCTGGACCGGCTTGCCATCGAGGCGGTCGGTGACGGCGGCGCCGTCGACGTAGACCTTCACGTCCGAGAGGTCCTTCGTGCCGTCCTTCGCGCCGAAGACGACGGTGGGCGCCGTGGTCTCGACCTGCGTGAGCCAGTCGAGACAGTCACGCTTGATAGGGGCGGGGCATACGTCGCGGGCGCAGACGAGAAGCTGCTCGCGCGCGCGGCGGTACTTGCCTTCGTCACGGAGCTGCTGCGCCTGATCGGCGGCGGAGGCGCACTGCTCGCGATCGTCCGCGCGCGCCGCCGTCTCCACGGCCAGCAGCGTGGTGGTGGCGGCCAGCACCGCGAACATCCCCCGCACCGCTTTGATCTGCTTCATTTCAAGAGCCTCCGACGTGTTCGAGGCTACAGGGTAACGAGCGTCCCGCGCGATGAAAACTTACTTGAGGCACTCCATCTTGTACTTCTTGCGGCCGGTCGCGGGGTCGATCGTATAGGGAGGATCGCACGCGGCGTTCGTCTTCGGACCCTTGGGCGCGGCGACTGGGGCAGGCGGCGCAGGAAGCGGGCGGTTCGACGTGACCTTCGAAGCGTCCGACGACGACGACGTGCTCCCGCCGCTGCCGTTACCACCCTTCGAGGGGGAGGTCGGCGGCTTGAGGATCGCGATGGCTCGCGTTTCACGGGCGACCTCGTTCGCGGCGCCGCGATGCGCGGCGGAGAGGGAGTCCTGCAGCGCGAGACCGCCGAGCACGAGCCCGGCGATGGCGAGGACCCCGGCGACGATGCCGAACGCGCGCGTGGCGCGGCGGCCCTTCGTGCTCTGCGGCGCTGGCGTGGAGATCGCGGGGCGCGACACCGAGATGCTCGATACCTGCGAGTGCGGAGGCTCCGCCGGCTGCGGCGACAGACCGATGCGCGGCGCGCTGGCGGGCGCGTTCATCGACGCACTCTCGATCTCGGCGATGTTGCGCGCGCGACGACCGATCTCCTCGGCGGCGACGCTCTCCACCCACTCGCCGACCTCGTAGGGCGAGGCGAGACCGATGGTCTGCTCGATGGCGAGCGCCATGTCACGCGCGGTGGCGAAGCGAGCGGCGGGATCGCGGGCGAGGCCGCGCAAGACGACGGCGTCGGTGGCGGCGTCGAGCGCCGGGTTGCAGCTGCTCGGCGCGTCGATCTTCGCCTCGATCGCGCGCACGAGGACCATCGCTTCCGTCTCGCCGTCGAAGAGGCGCCGCCCGGAGAGGGCCTCCCAGAGGACGACGGACGCCGCGTAGATGTCGGACTGACGCGAGACGAAGCCGCCGCTGAGCTGCTCCGGCGGCATGTACGCGATCTTACCCTTCACCTGGCCATCGCGCGTCGTCTGCATGCGGCCCGCGGCCTTCGCGACGCCGAAGTCGAGCACGCGCGACGTGCCGTCGGAGCCGACGAGGATGTTCTGCGGGGAGACGTCGCGATGGACGATGCCGAGCTCGCGCCCGTGCTCGTCCTTCGTCTGATGCGCGGAGTGGAGGCCGTGGAGGACCGACGAGAGAATGGTCGCGGCGACGCGCGGCGGCACGGGGATGTTCTTCGCCCACGCGGTCTTCATCAGCTTGGAGAGCGCCTCGCCGGCGACGTACTCCATGACGATGAAGATCTCGCCCTCGGTGGCGACGACGTCGAGCGTGGGCACGACGTTCGGGTGACGGATGCGCCCGCAGAGGCGCGCCTCGTCGAGGAACATCGTCACGAACTCGGGATCCTTGGCGTACTGCGGATGCAGCCGCTTGATCGCGACGGTGCGGGAGAAGCCGACGGGGCCGCTCAACCGTCCGAAGTGGACGGTGGCCATCCCGCCTGAAGCGAGCTCTCCATAGAGGACGTAGCGGCCCACTATTCGTGGGTGCGCTTGCCCGTCGGATCGCGCCATCGTCCTGTGAGATTACCGTTAGATGGGAACCCGTGCGGGGGATGACCTTCGAGGGGGTCGACGTTTTGTGCGGGATTCACGCGCATGGCCGGCGGGTGTAGGTGCCGTCTCCATGCGCGAGCCATTCGAGGTGCGAGTGAAGCGGGTCGGGACGGTCGAGGTGCCACTTCCACGCTACCAGACGCCAGGATCCGCCGGAATGGACCTCCACGCCGCCCTCCCGGAGGCGATCGTCGTGCAGCCGCGCGCGCGCGCGAAGGTGCCGACCGGACTGTCCGTCGCCATCCCACATGGGTTCGAGGGGCAGGTCCGGCCGCGCTCCGGTCTCGCCGCCAAGCACGGCGTCACGGTCGTGAACTCGCCCGGCACCGTGGACAGCGACTACCGCGGGGAGGTGATCGTGGTCCTCGTCAACCTCGGCACCGAGCCGGTGACCATCGCTCCGCTCGATCGGATCGCGCAGATGGTGTTTGCTCGTCACGAGATCGCGACGCTCGTCGAGGTGACGGACCTCGACGACACCGCGCGCGGCGCCGGCGGTCACGGCTCGACCGGGAGCTGAACGCGTGCGCGGCCGAGCGCCAGCCGCTCTCAGCCCTCTCCTCGCTTGATGGCGTAGCCGCGGATTTTCTTGTGCAGGTTGGTGCGCTCGACGCCCAGCACGACGGCCGTGCGCGAGATGTTCCAGCCCGTGAGCTTGAGCGTGTCGACGATGTACTTCCGCTCCTGCTGCTCGCGGAACTCGCGGAGCGTCGGGTACTGCCCAGGGACCGGCGCGGCGCGGGAGGCCGGATCGACGGCCTCCTCCGGCGCGTGATCGTCGGGCTCGTCGGCTGCGTCGGGCGCCGCTTCCTCCTCGCCGAACGGGCTCTCGTGCGGGTCCTCGGGGAGATCGGCGATGGTCACCCGATCGCCGGAGAGGATCGCCATGCGCTCGACGACGTTCTTCAGCTCGCGCACGTTGCCGGGCCACTTCCGCGCGACGAGCGCGGTGATGACCGCTTCGTCGATGGGCTTCGGCTTCGTGCCGTTCTCCTTCGCGAACTGCTGCATGAACGCGAACGCGAGGACCGGGATGTCCTCGACGCGCTCGCGCAGGCTCGGGCTGCGCAGCGGGAAGACGTTGAGGCGGAAGAAGAGGTCGTCGCGGAAGGAGCCGTTCTCGACGCCCTTGCCGAGATCCTTGTTGGTGGCGGCAAGCACGCGCACGTCGACGTGGATCACGTGCTCGCTGCCGACCCGCGAGATCTCTCCGGACTGGAGCGCGCGGAGCACCTTCGCCTGCGCGACGAGGTCCATGTCACCGATCTCGTCGAGGAAGAGCGTGCCGCCGTGCGCTTGCTCGAAGAAGCCGCGGCGCTTGTTCTGCGCGCCGGTGAACGCGCC
>JAYTZB010001545.1:0-1659 GCA_043742085.1 Polyangiaceae bacterium | reverse complement strand
CCGAACTGGGCGGAGGCCGTCATCGTGAACCTCGCCCTCGAGGCCATCCAGGCCGTGGCAGTGCCGCTGCCGCCGGTGTTTCGCGAGCGCGAGGTGAAGTACATCGCGACGCTCACGAAGGCGACGGCGGTGGTGATCGCGCCGCCGTCCGCGAGCTTCAGCCACGTCGCGCTCTACGAGTCGCTGCGGCCGTCGCTCCCGGACCTCCGTCATGTGATCGTGATCGGGAAGAGCGGGGAGACGCCCGCGGGAACGATCGCCTGGGAGGCGCTCGTGGAGCACGCCTCGGAAAAGGGCTGGCGCGGCGGCTTCGCGACGGATCCAAATCGCGTGAGCGAGATCGGTTTTACCTCGGGATCCACGGGCGATCCGAAGGGCGCGGTCCACACGTCGAACACCCTGTCCGCCGAGCATCTCACCTGGGCGCGTGCACATCAGCTCGGTCCCGACGACGTCTTCTTCGTGCCGACCACCATCGGCCATCAGCTCGGCTACTCGGTGATGCGGGCCGCGATCCTGATGGGCGCGAAGATGCTCTTCGTCGATCGCTGGGAGCCCGAGAGCAGCACCGAGCTCATGTGGAAGGAGGGCGCGACGTTCACCATCACCACGCCCGCGTTCCTCTTCGATCTGCTTCGCACGCGTGCGCTGGTCGAACGCGGCACGCTCCCCAGGATGCGCGTCTGGGTGTGTGCCGGCCAGGTGGTCACGTCCGAGCTGCACAAGGAGGCCACCACCAAGCTCCCGCACGTGCGCTTCGGTCGCCAGTTCGGCATGACCGAGATCGGCAGCATGATCGTGAACAACATGCTCGGTCCGCCGGAGAAGGAGATGGCGACCGGCATCGTGCAGCCCGGCGCGGAGCTGCGCGTGCTCGACGAGGGCCTGCGCGATGTCCCGAAGGGCGAGACCGGCGAGCTCGTTCTCCGCGCGCCGTCGCTGTTCTTCGGTTACCTCGGGCGCGAGGACCTCACGAAGCTCTGTTACACGCCGGACGGCTTCTTCCGCACGGGCGACGAGGTGCGCGTCGACGAGGACGGCTGGGTCTTCGTCACGGGCCGCATCAAGGACCTCATCAAGCGCGGCGGCGAGAGCGTGTCGCCGGCCGAGCTCGAGGAGATCCTCGCTGGCCACCCGAAGCTGCGCGACGTCGCAGTGGTCGGCATTCCGGACGAGCGCCTCGGCGAGCGCATCTGCGTCTGCGTGGTCCCGAATCCAGGCGCGACGGTGACGCTCGAGGACCTCGTCGCCACCGTGTCGGCCGCGAACGTCGCCCGCCAGAAGTGGCCCGAGAGCGTCGTGGTGCTCGCGGACCTCCCGCGGACCTCGATCGGCAAGGTCCACAAGGCGGTGCTGCGCGACATGGCGATCGCGGCGCTGCCGAAGCGGAGCTGAGCCGATCTCGACCTGCGGCCGAGACGAGAGGCCGACAACGGGAAGGGGGGAGACCCGCAGGCCGTGTCGTGGGTGCTGTACGACTACGTTCCGAGCGGGGGTTCTCGACCGAGAGCCGCGCCTTCGGCTCACGCATCCTACGGATGCGGATACGAGAGAGTGAGGTTCCGCATGGACCAGCCGCGGACGAAGCGCTCGACGTGCGACACGCCTCGTCGCCTTCGATGCAGATTCGCCGCGCGCACCCTTGTGAAACGCGGGGGC
>JAYTZB010001544.1:0-1706 GCA_043742085.1 Polyangiaceae bacterium | reverse complement strand
AGCTACCCGCGCGGAGATGCGCCGGTCAGCGCCGACCCGAAGGCCAAGAAGCGCAAGCGATGACCGGCGCGGTCCGATCGCTGCTGATCGGCATGGCAGCGATGCTGTTCGCGCTGTCGTTGCTCGGCTGCTCGCCGCGGGTCGCGGGAGCCACCGACGTCGAGCTGACGTACGAGGCCGACGAGGAGCCGGCCGCCACCGCGTTCGGTCAGGACGTCCGGGCCCTCGTTCTCCGCAGGCTCGGCGCGGCGGGTCCCATCGGCGCCGACGTCACGCACGAAGGGCGTCGTGTGAGCATCGTCGTCGACGAGGGGCTCGCCGCAGCCGCCGACGAGATGGTCACGTGGTCAGGCACGGTGTTGCTCCTCGAGCCCGACGTGACGCAGATGGGCTCGCCGCGCGATCTGCGCGGCCTCGTGCCGAAGACCGAGACGCTCGCCGACGGAGCGGTGTCGCACTTCTACGAGGGGGCGCGCGCCGACATCGCGCGCGCGGTCGAGCAGTGGATCGTCGACAAGGATCACCGCGTCGTCGCCGAGGCGCTCTGGTCGACGGCGACCGGCGCCGGCGAGCCGCGCTATCGCACGCGCGTCGTCTGGTCACGACCGCTGGGCGAGCTCGGTGACGGCATCATGGTGGGCTGGGGTGACAAGGGCGGCCTGCGCCTCCGGGCCGCGAAGGGCACACCGGCGGAGGGCGCCCTCTCCACCGCCTACGAGCGAGCGATCGGCTCACCGCGCGGCGAGGTGCTGGTGCGTGGTCGCACGTCGCTCGGTCGACCGACGTTCGAGCGCGACGCCGTACACGTGTCGTTCGGCACGGGCATCGAGGCGTATGCGCGCGCGCAGGACGAGAAGCAGATCCTCACCACGCCGCGTCTTCCGCTCTTGAAGCGCGTCGGCGCGATCGGACTCCCGCCGAACGACGCGCTCGCGACCGCGTGCTTCGTCGTGCCGATCTTGCTGTCGGTGGCCTGGCTCGCGTTCATCCGGCGCTTCGATCGCGCGCATCCCGAGCCGATGTGGCTCGTTGCGATCACGTTCGTGCTCGGCGGTCTCGCGACCATCCCGGCCGGCTTCGCGGAGCTCTTCCTGGTGAACCTGTCGCCATGGCTCGACCCGCGCGTCGTGACGTTCGGTGGTCAGCTCTACGCGCTGCCGCTGGCCTTCGTGGTGTTCACGGTGGTGGTGGGCACGTGCGAAGAAGGCGCAAAGATGCTCGGCGCGAGCTTCGCGGTGCGCCGCCGCGAGTTCGACGAGCCCGTCGATGGCATCGTGTACGGGATCGTCTCGTCGCTCGGCTTCGCGGCGGCGGAGAACATCCGGTACTTCGCGATGACGAGGCTCTCGGCGCCGATCGTGATCGCGCGCTGCTTCATGAGCGTGCCCGCGCACATGTTCTTCGGGGCGATCTGGGGCTACGCGCTGGGGGCGCGTCTCGTCGAGCGAAGGCCGCGCGTGCTCTTGTTCCTCGCGCTCGCGGCCGCAGCGCACGGGCTCTTCGATGCGTTGCTCTCGACCGACGGCGGCGCCATGGTGGCGGTCTTTCTCAACGTGCTCCTCGCGAGCGTGTTCGTTGCGGTGGTGAGGCGATCGCTGCGCCACGGCGTGGTCGAGGATGCCGTGCGGGCGATCTTGCCCGAGCATCGCCGGCTCTTCCGCGTGGGTCGACCAGCGCTGTTCTTCGGTTCGTCGGCGGCGCTGCAC
>JAYTZB010001543.1:0-2603 GCA_043742085.1 Polyangiaceae bacterium | reverse complement strand
GCCTCGGCCCAGACGGTGGCGGGAAGGCCCTTCACCGGATCACCTCGCATGGCGAGGAGCTTGTCGAGCTTCGCAGCGAGCGCGGCGCGGTCCACGGGAACGACCCTACCACCGGTCGGGCCGGAAAAAAGGGGTTGTGATGCCTTGACTCAGGCCTGAGTTACGGTCAGGTTTCCGACCGCCCGGATGGGACGTTCCTCCTCTTCTCTCTCCTTCGTTCTCCTGACCTGCGCGCTCCTCGGCGCCGCGTGCTCGTCGTCGTCCGAACCGGCGACGGCGCAGGGGCCTGCAGCGACCGGTACGCCCGCGCCCGGCTCGACCTCACCCGGCCCCGGTCCCGGCCCTGCCCCGACCGGCACGGTGACGCCGCCCGGACCGGTCGTCACCTCGGTTCGTGTGCATTATACACCGACTTCGGCGATCGCCGTTCCGCCGGGCCAGCTCGCCATCCGTGGCTCGGCGGGGCCGTTGTCGTGGGACAAGAGCGCCGCCTTCACGGCCCCCGCAAGCCCGGCCAGCCCCGGCCTCTACACGTGGTCGAGCCCCGACGTGAAGACCGACCTCGAGGTGAAGCCGCTGCTCGGCGATACCTGGTCGCGCGGGCCGAACTATCACGTGAAGGCCGGGGCCACGATCGACATCTACCCGCACTTCGTCGCGCAGCACGGCACGGTCACGAAACAGTACCCCTCCTTCACGTCGACGAAGCTCCCGAGCACGCGCGGCCTCTGGATCTATCTTCCGCCCACGTACGTCGAGAACGCCGAGTCGCGGTTCGGTGTACTCTACATGCACGACGCGCAGAACCTCTTCGACGCCGCGCAGGCCTTCGGTGGCACCGAGTGGAAGGTCGACGAGACGATGGACGCGGGCGCCGAGGACGGCTCCATCCGCGAGGCCATCGTGGTCGGCATCGAGAACGACGCCGACCGCCTGAACGAGCTCACCCCTGTCCCCGATCCCGGCTATCCCGGCAGCGGCAAGGCCGTGCAGTACCTGTCGATGATCACCGACGAGATCAAGCCGACCATCGACAACGACCTCCGCACCATCCCCGCGCGCGAGCAGACCGGCATCATGGGCTCGTCGCTGGGCGGCCTCGTGAGCGCGTATGCCGGCGTCCACGACGCGGACGTGTTCGGCCTCATGGGCGCGATGAGCCCGTCGACGTGGTGGGACAACACCGAGATCCTCGGCGAGGTCTCGACGACGCCAATGCGCCCCGCGAAGCCGGTCCGCGTCTACGTGGACAGCGGCGACTCCGGCACCAGCAACGACGACGTCACGAACACCACCGAGCTCGCCGCGCGCTATCGCAGCGCGGGCTACGTGGACAACAAGGATCTCCTCCACGTCGTCGCCGCGGGCGGCCAGCACAGCGAGAGCTACTGGGCGCAGCGCCTCCCGAACGCGCTGCACTTCCTGCTCGGCGCGCGCCCGGACTGACTCCCGCCGGCAGCGTGCGCCCCCTGCACGCGCGGATTGACCTGTCTGCCCCTGTCTGCCGAAAAGTGGAAGCGGGAGAGCAAGTTCACCGAAGGGCAGATGGTCAGGGTCCTCCGGGAGGCGGACAAGACGCCCGTGGCGGAGGTCGCGAAGAAGCACGGCGTCAGCGACCAGACGATGTATTGGTGGCGACGCCGCTTCGGGACGATGGGCGTCGACGACGCGAAGAGGCTGAAGAGCCTCAAGCGAGAGAACGTGAAACTGAAGAAGCTCCACGTCGACCAGATGCTCGACATCGAGGTGCTGAAGGATATCAACGCAAAACAATGGTGAGCGTGCCCGGTCGTCGCTTGCAGGTGGCCCACGCGCGCAAGCGCTGGAAGCTGCCGCTCCGACGGGCGTGTACGCTCCTCTCGGTCGCGCGCTCCAGCGCGCGATCGACTCGAAACGCGGGGTTACCGACGCGCCCGTCGTGAAGCGGATGCGCGAGCTCGCGGCGCAGTACCCGCGCTACGGCTACCGCCGCATTCGCATCTTCCTCGGGCGCGACGGCCACCACATGAGCGTGGTTCGCGCATCGACTCTGGCGCGCTTCGCGCTTCAGGTGCCGCGCAAGCGCCCTCGCCTGCGCATCGCGCTCGGCCGACCGAGGCCGACCCCGCCCACGAAGCGGAACCACGTCTGGGCGTACGACTTCGTCTTCGATGCGTGCGCGGACGGCAAGCAGCTCAAGTGCCTCACCATGTCGACGAGTGGACGCGTGAGTGCCTCGCCATCGACGTCGCCGGCAGCATTGGCTCGAGCCGCGTTATCGACGTGCTTGCGTGACTCGTGAGCATCCACGGCGCGCCAGCGTTCATGCGGTCGGACAACGGGCCGGAGCTCGTGTCGAACGCGTTCCTGAAGTGGATCGTCGCCGAGGGAATCGGGAGCGCGCTCAGGGATCCCGGCAAGCCCTGGCAGAACGGAACCGGCGAAGTTTCAACGGCAAGTTCCGCGACGAGTGCCTGAGCATGGAGTAGTTCCGCAGCCGCTCAGAGGCGATCGCGACGCTCGAGTCCTGGCGGAGGCACTACAACGACGTTCGGCCTCATTCGAGTCGGGACTACCGGGGAACACCGAACGAGTTTAAGAGGTTGTAGGGATTAAGGACGATA
>JAYTZB010001542.1:0-8067 GCA_043742085.1 Polyangiaceae bacterium | reverse complement strand
AGCGGCGCGTCGAACATCGTGCGCCGGTCGACGGTACGGCTCTGCCCGCCGCCATAGGCCGCCCAGGCGACGCTCCGGAAGACGAGGTCGACGTGCTCGGCCCGCGGGATCGGCTCCGGAGCGATGACAATGAGCGTGCCATCGACGCGCGTGCCAGGGACGAAGACCCCGCCGGGCACGGTCACCTGGAACGAGCAATCCGGGAAGAGCGCCATGCACCGAGCATCGTAGGTCCGTCACCCACCCGGGGTGGAGGACGTTTACGGGAAAACTTTCGGGGTCCCCTCGCGTACGTGGGTTGGAATGATCATCGTGGCTGGACCGTCGAAGGAAGCGCATCCGACGGCTCCGCGCCAGGCACCGCCTGACTAGCCACGCGTTCGAGACCGCCGTAGCGTCGATACAGACGAGATTCCGAGGGAGACCGACCATGACCGCGACCGCACGCCAGAAGATCGAAGGGCTCACGAACAGCTGGTACGGCTACGCCGTCTTCGGCGCGCTCCTCTCGCTGTGGCATGGAGGCATCGGCTTCTTCTCCCTGATCGGGACCGCCTTCTCGTTCCTCTTCTCGATCTTCCTGACGTGGTTCATCGGCCGCCGGCTCCTCGCCAAGTCCACGCTGACGCGCCTCGTGCTGATCCTGGTCACGGGCTTCTCGAGCGTGATGGGCACGGTCGGCGTCGCGAAGATGGGCTGGACGTTCTGCCAGACGCTCTCGCTGTCGGTCCTCGTCTATGCCGGCCTGCTCGCGGTCAGCGTCTACATGAACGCGCGCTCGTTCCGCGTCCTCACCGACAAATCGGTCAAGACCTACTTCAACTGAGCGGGCGCCGCTTCGATCGCGCACAGGACGGCGTGCGCCTTCGAGCGCGTCTCGTCGGCCTCGGCCTGGGGATCGCTCGCCTCGACGATCCCCGCGCCGGCGGTGACCTCGAACGTGTCACCCTTCTCGACCATCGTGCGGATGGCGATCGCGAAGTCGAGATCGGACGTGGTGGCGACGTAGCCGATGGCGCCGCCATAGATGCCGCGAGGTCGTGACTCGAGCTCGCGGATGATCTGCATGGCGCGCACCTTGGGCGCCCCCGAGAGCGTTCCTGCGGGAAACGCAGCGCGCACCACCTCGAGCGGCGGCGTTCCCTCGGGGATCGTGCCCCGCACCTCGCTGACGATGTGCATGACGTGCGAGAAGCGCTCGATCTCCATCTTCTTCACGAGGTCGACGGAGCCGATGGTCGCGACGCGTCCCACGTCGTTGCGCCCGAGGTCGATGAGCATGACGTGCTCGGCGCGCTCCTTGGGATCGGCGAGGAGCTCCTTCTCGAGCGCGAGGTCCTCCTCCGGCGTCTTGCCGCGACGGCGCGTGCCCGCGAGCGGGCGCACCGTCATCGTGCCGTCCTCGAGGCGCACCATGGTCTCGGGGCTGGCGCCGGCGATCCGGGTTCGATGCGTCTCGCCGGGCGCCGGCGGGAAATCGAGGAAGTACATGTACGGCGACGGATTGAGCAGCCGCATCGCGCGATAGACATCGAACGCATCGCGGCCCGCGCGCGGCACGGAGAACGTGCGAGCGAGCACGATCTGGAACGCATCGCCGGCAGCGATGTACTCCTGCGCCTGCTTCACGCGCGCCTTGTACGCGTCGTCGTCGAGATCGACCGCGACCTCGCTCGGGATGCGGGTGCGATCGGGCGGCTCGAGATTGGACAGCTTGGGCGTCCGCGCGAGGTCATGGAGCGCGCGTTCGATCGCGTCCTCGTCGAGCGCGGCGATGGTCACCGTCTGCGCGAGCGCATCGAACACGACGATGGTCGCGCCGCCGAGGAAGCGCGCGAGCGGCAAGAAGTGCTTGTCCCAGGTGGCCTGATCACCGGGCGGCACCTTCTCGATGAGATGCACGACGTCCCACGCGAGATAGCCCACGTGCGCGGCCGCGAAGCGCGCCGCCTGGTTGCCGCGACGAGCGTCCTCGCCCTCCTTGCCGCCGAGCGGGCGGAAGAGCGGCTCGATCGCGCGCAGCGCGTCCTGCGCATCGGCGAGCGAGAGGGACGATGGCGCTGCGCCCCCCGGCATCTTCACGACGGGCGGCAGCGAGCCCGGACGCGCACCCGAGCCGGGCCGCAGCTTCCAGCCGGTGCGATCGAGGATGGCCTCGTACCAGGGTCGATAGCCGAGGATGGAGAAGCGCCCCCAGCGTTCTCCTCCGACGACGCTCTCCAGGAGGAACGACGCACCCTCCGGATCCGCCTCGCGGATCGCGGCATAGGCGCGTACCGGCGTGAGCCCGTCTGCGACGAGCGTACGCGTCGCGATCAAGCGTGCGCCTTCGAGAGGAGCATCACGCGGGCGCGCGTTGGTTCGACCGGGATGCGGCCGATGCCTCGCGCATACGTCGCGGCGCGCGCGACGAGCGGCGCGCTGCCCTCGGAGAGCACGCCCTTCGACAGGTAGATGTTGTCCTCGAGCCCGAGGCGCGCGTGGCCGCCGAGGCGCATCGCGAGCTCGGTCATCGGCTGCTGGAAGCGCCCCACCGCAGCGACCGCCCAGGAGGCGTCTGCCGGGACGAGCGACGCCATGTAGCGGACGGTGCGCTCGCTCGCGCTGATCCCGCCCGGCACGCCGAGCACGAACTGGAAGTGGAGCGGGCGCTGCACGATGCCCTTCTCCGCGAGGGCGAGCGCCTCCTCGACGTGACCGACCTCGTAGCACTCGAGCTCGGCGACGGCGCCCGACGCAACGAGCCGCGCGGCGATGTCCTTGATCTGAGGTCGCGTGTTGACGAAGACGTCATCTCCGAAGTTCAGCGAGCCGCAGTTGAGCGTGGCCATCTCGGGCTTGCACGCGAGCGGACCGACGCGCTCCTCGATCGACATGCCAACAGCGCCGCCGGTCGTTACTTGTATGATGCAATCAGTCTTGGCGCGGATGCGCTCGATGGCCTCGCCGAACCGCTCCTTCGACTGCGTATTGCTGCCGTCGTCGTTGCGGACGTGGAGGTGGATGACCGCGGCGCCGGCCTCGCGGCAGCGCGCCGCCTCGTCGGCGATCTCCTGCGGGGTGATCGGCAGGTATCGCGTCTGCTCGCGCGTGAGCTCCGCGCCGACGATCGCGGCGGTGAGGATCACCTCCGGCGCATGCTTCTCGAGCGTCGGCATGGTGCGCGGTCCGCCGCCCTCCGAGGTCGGCGTCCCGCTGGGCGTGACCACGGGGCCCGGCACGGTCGGCTCGCCGATGGGAAGCGCGGTCAGGTACATGCCCTTCGGCTTGCGCTGCATGTCGGCGGGGGTCACGCAGGTGCCGACCGCGCGACAGACGACCACTGGCGTGGGGAGCACGTCGGCCGCGCTCGGGGCCATCCCTCGCTCGCGGATGTTGGCGATGACCTTCCGCGCTTCGAAGCGGATCTGCCGACTCGTGTTGCCGACCTTGACGAGCTCGCCGGTGGCCTCGATGTAGTCGCCGCTGAAGACGGGCGCGAGGAACTCCACGCTCTCGTACGCGCGGAAGAGGCCCTCGTCGCCGTCCAGGCGAATGAGCAGCTCGGTGGCGACGTCGCCGAAGAGCGCGAGCATCCGCGCGCCGTCGACGAGCTCGCCGGCGTAGTGAGCGTCGTGCGCGCCCATGCGAAGCCGGACCGTGACCTTGGTGCCGATCATGACACGTTCGTACCAGAACTGACGGCCGGCGCGCGAAGCCAACGTTCTGGTGACCGGTGGCCGCTGGCGCTACGCTTGCCGCGCATGACACGTCGGATGCGATCTGCCGGCACCGGGCTCGTCGCGAGCGCTGCGGGCCTGGCCCTCGGTGCTTCTCTGACATGCGTGGTCGCGGCGTGCGGGAATTTCTCGGCGACGGACCCGAGCCCGTCCGCCGACGGATCGACGGACGCCACGGACGCGACCAGCGTGCCCGCCGACGGCGGCGCGGATGCGCCCGGGGCCGACTCCGGCTGTGCGGCGAAGCGTGCCTGCGGCTGCGTGGTGGGCGCCACCTTCTGCGCCGACTTCGAGGGGACCACGGTGGTGGAGGAGTGGGAGGTGAGGACGGAGGAAAACGGCGGCATCCTGTCGTTCGCTGCGTCGGATCGCTCGGCGCCGAACGCGCTCCATGCCGTCACATCGCCGGTCGCCGCCGACGGCGGCGCGTTCGCGGCCACCGCAAAGGCCTTGGTGTCGAAGACGTTCTTCAGCGACCTCTCGAAGATCTCGCTGTCGTTCGACATGGCCGCGCCCGCCACACCGTGTGCGATGAATTCGGACGCGACGTACTTCGTCTCGCTGATCCCCTCTGATGGGATCGGGAGCGCCGCGCTCCTGCAGACCAAGTCCGGCCCGATGTTCTTCGTGAAGGGAGGCCCCGACGAGTACACGGCGCTGAAGCCCTTCACGAACACGAAGACGTGGACGCACGTGACCATGGAGGCCAGGGACGGCATGTTCGTCGTCAGCTATGACGGCGCCCCCGCCGCCAATCCGATCCCGTTCGCGACGACGAGCTCTTCCTTCGTGCTCGCCATCGGCCTCACCAACGAGCCCGCGGCCACCGCGTGCAGCGTTTCGTACGACAACGTCGTGCTGCGCGTCGTGCCGTGAGCGGGGGTCAGCGCGGCAGGCTGGTGGTGTCGCGGCCAGTCATGTCGACGAGGACGTAGCGGAAGCGCGCTCGCGGGCCGCCGACCGCCGTGGTGAACGCGCGGATGGCGCTGGCGGGGAGCACCTGACAGCCGACCGCGGGCGGGGCGTCTCCCTCGCCCTGGTGGAAGAGCACGTCCGTGATGCCGTCGCCGCGTCGCTCCGATGCCGCGCGCTCTTCGTCGCCGAGGACACCGTCGTGATTCGTGTCACGCCACCCGGGAAGCTTGCCGCTGCCGTGCTGCGTGACCGCGTAGGACGCCGCGCCGGCGATGGTGCGATCACGACCCGCGACGTCATAGACGCCTGGTCGGATCATGCCGACGTCGGCCACGTGATCACCATCGGCATCGGGAACCCCCGGAACGCCGGCGCGCTCGAACGGGTGCGTCGAGCCGGCGAAGCGCGCGACACTGCCGTCGGCGCGCAGCACCACGAGCGTGTCGTCGAACGCGCGGACGTAGGTGGTGGCGTGCGCGAGGCCGTCGGCCGAGAGGCCACGGAGGCCGAGCACGGTCACCGTTCCATGGCTCGGCGCGCCGCCGCCCTCGGTCGCGAGGTCGGCGTAGATCCGGTACGCGTCGGCGCCGAGCGCCGACACCCCGTCCGCGGCGGTGTCCTCGGCGCCCGGTTCGGCGGCGCAGCCGGCCGCGGACAGCGTCAGGGCAAAGCCCGCACCCGCGAGCATGGGCAAGAGGAGGCGAGCCATTCTCCCTGCCTCCACGCACGCCCCGCGCCGTCGTCAAGGGAGCCGCTAAGTCATGGAAAGGAAAGGGAGGATGCTCGCTGCGCGCACGCCGTCGCGGGCTGGGTGGGGAAATGTAGGACCAGGCTTCGGATCCACCGAGCGCCACCGGTCGCGGGCTGGCGGCGAGCGGTCGAATGCTGGCAAGGGCTCGGACGTCTTTGCGAGCGAAAGCCCATCATGGTACCCAACGCCACCTCCGTGAACACGCTCGTCGAAGCGCGCAATCTTCCTTCCCACGTCGGGATCATCATGGACGGCAACGGACGCTGGGCTCAGCTCCGCGGCAGTCCGCGCGTCGAGGGCCACCGTGAGGGCTCCCGCGCCGTCCGCCGGATCGTCCGCACCGCTCGCCGTCTCGGCTTGAAGGCGCTCACGCTCTACGCGTTCAGCGAGCAGAACTGGGAGCGCCCCGAGGAGGAGGTGGAGACGTTGATGCTCCTCCTGCGCGACTTCCTCCTCTCCGAGCGCGACGAGCTCCTGCACAACGGCATCCGTCTCAACGCCGTCGGCAACCTCGGTCGACTGCCCGGCATCGTGCGCGCGGTGCTCGATCCGCTGCGCAAGGAGAGCGCGTCGCGCGACCAGATGACGCTCACGCTCGCGCTCAGCTACGGCGGCCGCGAGGAGATCGCCACCGCGGCGCGCGAGCTCGCGACGGACGTCGCGAGCGGCAAGCTCCGGCCCGAGGACGTGACCGCCGAGGCGCTGCACGGCCGCATGCCCAGCCTGCGCGTCGGCGATCCCGATCTCGTCATCCGCACCGGCGGCGAGCGGCGCATCTCGAACTTCCTCCTCTACGGTCTCGCGTATGCCGAGCTGCACTTCGCCGACGTGCTCTGGCCGGATTTCTCCGAGGCGGATCTCTACGAGGCGATCGCCAGCTACCAGCGGCGCGAGCGTCGCTTCGGCCTCGTCGGCAAGCCCGCCGTCCCCCCCATGCCGCCCACCGACGGCAGCTCGCCGCCCGTGCTTCGTCTCGTCGGGTAGCTCGTGCTAAGGCAGCCAGCGTGACGAACGCCGATGCGCCTCCCGCGAAGTCCGCGAAGGAGGAGACGAAGAAGGCGAACTCGAACCTCGCCGTTCGAATCGCGACCGCGCTCGTCGGCGCGCCGCTGATCATCGCGCTTCTCTACAAGGGGCCGCCGTGGGGCTTCTACCTCCTCGTCCTGCCCGCCGCGTTGATCGGCGCGTGGGAGCTGTTCAACATGACCCATCCCGGCGACCGCCTGTCGCAGGCGATCGGCGTCGGCATGTCGGCGGCAGCGTCGCTCGCTCTCTACGTGTCCGACGGCGATACGCGCGTCCTCGTGACGATGATCGTGGTCGTGCCGCTCGCCGGTCCGCTCCTCACGCTGTTGCGGCTCGGGGACATGAAGACCGCCGCGCTCCGCGCATGCGCGATGGGCTTCGGTCCGCTGTACCTCGGTGTGCCGCTCACGCTCCTCGCCATCATGCGCCGCGATCTCGGCGGCGACGGCCCGGCCTACGTCGTCCTCACCATCATGTTCGCGTGGTTCGGCGACACCGGCGGCTACTTCGCCGGCCGCTTCCTCGGCAAGCACAAGCTCTACGAGGCGGTCTCGCCGAAGAAGACCGTCGAGGGATCGATCGGCGGTCTCGCCGGCAGTGTCTTCGGCGCGCTCCTCGCGCACTTCTGGTTCCTGCCCTCGCTGTCGCTCGTGCACGGCGTCCTTCTCGCGCTCTTCGCAGGCGCGCTCGGCCAGGCGGGCGACCTCGGAGAGTCGGCGCTGAAGCGCTCGACGGGCGTGAAGGACTCCGGCGCCATCGTTCCGGGGCACGGCGGGATCCTCGATCGCGTCGACGCGCTGCTCGTCACGAGCGCGGTCACGTTCCTCTACGCGATCTGGTTTCTCCCGCACCCGCCTGCGCACTGACCGCGAGGCGACTCGTGACGCAGACGTGAGTGACGAAAGGTTTCACTCTATAAATCAGCCGTAACGACGCGTTGCGGCGAAAGGTTTTCGCGCTGTCCCCGCTGGCAAATGCGCTAAACAAGGCGGCGATGACACCGTCCGATACCCCCGAAACGCTCACCGGCGTGACGCGCTCGACGCCTTCGAACAGCCAGGTGCCCGCCGCCCCCAGCTCATCGCGCAGCCTCGTGAAGGAGTACGACTTCTTCAAGGTCGTCCAGGACTACCTCGATCGCGCCGCGCGCACGATCAACCTCCAGGAGTTCGTCCGCACGATCCTGAGCCAGCCGAAGAACGAGCTGATCATCAACTTCCCCGTCAAGATGGACAGCGGCGAGGTCCGACTCTTCAAGGGCTATCGCGTCCAGCACAGCAACATGCTCGGCCCGTTCAAGGGCGGCATGCGCTTCCACCCCTCCGTCACGCTCGACGACGTCAAGGCGCTCGCGGCGATGATGACCTGGAAGTGCGCGCTGATGCGCATCCCGTTCGGCGGCGGCAAGGGCGGCATCAAGTTCGATCCGCACTCGGTCTCGAAGTCGGAGCTCCAGCGCATCACGCGTCGCTTCACGCACGCGCTCGGCGAGAACATCGGACCCGAGTACGACATCCCCGCGCCGGACGTCGGCACGAACAGCCAGACGATGGCGTGGATGATGGACACGTATTCGAACATGGTCGGCGCTGCGAACAAGCAGACCGTCAAGGGCGTCGTCACCGGCAAGCCCGTCGCGAGCGGCGGCACGCTCGG
>JAYTZB010001541.1:0-3071 GCA_043742085.1 Polyangiaceae bacterium | reverse complement strand
CCTTCGTTGCGTCGCTCGCTGCGGCTGATCGCGTACGAGACCCAGCCGAAGAAGCCGCTCCAGAGCTCCTGCCGCAAGAGAAACTGCACGCCGTAGCTGCGGCCCTCGCCGTTCTGCGTGAGCGCGCGCGCGAGCAGCGGATTCGTGAGGCGGCTCCGCACCACGAGGTCCTTCATGGTCTTGTCGAACGCGACGACGTCGGCGGACAAGGTCGACGTGATCCGGAGCGACTCGCCCACCGTGACGTGCGTCGCGCGGGACAGCGCGAGGTCCGGCGTGCCGAAGACCGGCGAGAGATCCTCCGGCTCGGGCGCCTGGTGATACGTGCCGTACGCCGCGGTGAGCGCCAGACGCGGCGCCACCTCCCACCGCGCGGAGAGGCGCGGCGCGATCGCGGTCTCGAGACGCGAGAAGCCGATGCTCGGCGTCTGACCGATGCGCGGCGTCTTGCGGCTTCCCTCGATCAGGAAGGCATCGAAGCGCACGCCAGGCGTGACCGTGACGGGCCCGAGGCGGACGTCGGCATGGACATGCGGCGCGACGTCGAGGATGTTCGTGTGCCAGGTGTCGGCGGCGACGTCGTCGCCCGGTGGCTGGCCGAAGACCGCGACGTCTCCCTCGCGGGCAGGGAGGGTGAGCGAGCCGACGCGCGCGATGTCGGAGTCGCTGCCCAGCGTGTCGACGCCGGTGGTGATCGAGACGACGGAGCCGAGCCTCGAGCGAAATGCCGCGCGAGCGCCGTAGCGCGTCGAGTCGATGTCGAGGTTGGCGGGGCTCGGGCCGAAGCGCTGCGTGAGGGCGCTCGTGTCGCGGCCGAAGAACGGGGTGACGATGGCGGTGTCGTTGCCGTCCTCGGAGATACTTGTATACCGCACGTATGCGCGCCAGAAACCCGTGTGATTCGCCTCGGAACGCGTGCTCGCGGGATCCGGGGACGGCACGGTGCGCGTGAGATCATCGGTGGCGCCGAGCAGGACGGCGTCGATCGACTCGCGCCGGCGGAGGTCGAGCGTGGCCTTGACCTGGCCGTCGCGATAGCGAGGAATGGGGAAGAAGTCGCCGACGTCGCGCGTGCTCGTCGCGGCGAGCACGCGATCGAGCCAGCTCTGGCGCGCCGCGATGGCGATGCGCGCGCGGTCGCCGAGCTCGGCGGAGACGAGCGCGGAGCCGTCGAGCGTGTCGGCACCGGCGTAGCCGTGCGTGCCCTTGGGGAGGGTGCGGGTCTCGACGCGGACGAGGCCTCCGAGCCCGCGGCCGTACTCGGCGCCGAACGCGCCGGGAACGAGGTCGATGCTCGACACGAGGTCGGAGTTGATGACGGAGCGGAGCCCGCTGCCGTGATAGAGCGCCGGGATGTCGACGCCGTCGACGTAGACGCGCGTGTCGCGCGGGGCCGAGCCCCACACCACGATCTGACCCGACGCGACGGGCGGACGCGAGACGCCGGGGAGGTTTTGCACCACCTTGAGGACGTCGCCCTGGGTGCCGGCGACCTTGCGCGCTTGCTCCGCGCGGATGGTGGTCTGGTTGGTCTCGCGCCGCGGCTTGGGGCGGCCGCGGACGTCGACGGTGTCGACGGAAACGGGCGCGGGAACGGGCGCGGGCGCGGGCGCGGGTTCGGGAGCAGGAGCAGGAGCAGGAGCAGGAGCAGGAGCAGGCGGCGGCTCGGCGGCCTTCAGGACGAAGGCGTAGCGGTACGTGATCTTGGCCGGGGCGGGCTTGTCGTCGACCTCGGCGGGCTCGAAGAGGAGCTGGCGCGCCGCGGCGACAGCGGCGGCGTCGAAGTCGGGGCCTGCCGATCCGGCGACGGTGACGTTCGCGACGGAGCCCGTGGCCGTGATCTCGATGGTGAGGATGACCGTCGCTTCGACGCCGGCCGCCTTCTTTTCCGGGGGATACTCGGCGTCGACGTGCTTCGTGAGGGTGGGGAGCTTCGTGAGCTTGCGGCGCGCCGGCTGACCGCCGACGTCCGTGCCGCGCGGTTGCGCGGACGATACGTGTACTGTGCACGCGAGCGCGATCGCGCAGGCGATGCTCGCAGCGATGCGCAGCGCGCGCGCCATCTACGGGACGTCGAGCTCGAGCGCGAGGACGCCCGCCCCGCGATCGTGCGAGAAGCGCGTGTCGTAGTCGGTCGAGGATCCTTCCGAGGCGCCGATGCTGACGCCGTCGAGGAAGCCTTCGACGCGCCAGTGAGCGCCCGCCACGGCGCACAACGAGTACGTGTCGACGCGCGCGACGTAGTGACCGCTGGGGGGCTTGTCCGCGTAGACGACGTTCTCCGCAAAACGTCCGTCGGGCACGCACTGCGCATTCGAATCGAAGTCGAGGATGCCGCCGGGGTGTGGCGTGCCGGGTGGCTCCGGCGCAGAACCCGGCGGCGGTGCCTGGTAGGAGTTGATGTCGCGCTTCCAGATCTCGGCGCCGGTGGGATCGACGACGTGGAGATCGAGATCGGCGTCGTTGCCCCACGTGAGCGAGATGACGAGACGACCGGCGGGACGAGCCGTGACGGTCACGTCGACCGGCCTCGTGAACGAGACGCCGAAGCGCCCCGCGCCGTCGACGGCACGCGCGAAGAACGTGTGGCTGCCGGCGCCGATCGCGGGGGAGAACGACACCGAGGCCGTGAACGTCGGGAAGCCCGGGGCCGTCACATCCGGAGGCCCGGCCGGCACGATCCAGTACCCGGGGTCGCCGTCGAGCGCGAGCGCGACAGCTGTTCCGCTCGCATCGAGGACCCCGGAGCAGCTGCGGCCCGATGCGCCCGGATGGACGACGGGGCTGAGGCCGAGGCTCTTGACGCCGGGGCCGGCCTGGTCGCTCGGGAGGCTGCCGCGACGGAACTGCGCTCCTTCGACGCGGAGGCGCGCGTCGAGCCCCTCGTCGGCGACGACCGCGTCGTTGCAGCACGCGAGCGCGACGAGCGCGAGCACCGGATGGATCGCGCGCATCAGAACCCCACCACCGCGCGGAGCGTGAACGAGTCGTCGGCGAGCGTGGTGGGCGCGCCGGAAGGGTCGCGTCCGAACGCGTTCTTGCGGTGGTCGTACTGGGCCACGAGCCGCGCC
>JAYTZB010001540.1:0-2270 GCA_043742085.1 Polyangiaceae bacterium | reverse complement strand
CCGTTCTACCGTCACCCCCGTGAGCCCCATCTCCGAAATCCGCTTTGTCGCGCAGCGGGAGCTTCGCAAGAACTTCCGCAGCGCCAAGGGCATCGTCCTCCTCGTCTTGTCGCTCCTCGGCGGCACCGCCGTGACGCTCCTCCTCGCGTGGGTCGAGCAGCTGAAGCGAGAGAAGATGCCGGATCTCACGCCGGAGGCCATGCACTCCGCGCGCGAGGACGCCATGACGCGCGCCTTCGGCGATCCGGCGACGGGCAAGCTGCTCGCCGACACGCCGGAGGTCCTGCTCCTCGTCTTCTTCATCACCATCTGGCTCACGCCTCTCCTCATCTCGCTGCTCGGCTTCGACAACGTGTCGGGCGACATGCAGCACAAGACCGTTCGTTACTGGACGCTGCGCACGCGCCGCGTTTCGTACATGGTCGGCAAGTGGCTCGGCCTGTGGACCACGGTCTCCGCCATCACGCTCACCATGCACGCCGTCATCTGGGTGGTCTGCATCGTCCGCGGCGAAGCGCCCGCCGCCACGGCCATCAGCTGGGGCTTGCGTTTGTGGGTGATCACGCTGCCCATCAGCGCGGTGTGGTGCGGCATCTCCACGTTCGTCAGCTCGATCTTCAAGACACCCATCCTCGCGCTGCTCGCCACGTTCGCGGCGTTCTTCGTGCTCTGGGTGATCTTCCTGATCGGCTTCCGCTCGAACATCGACGCGCTCACGTACGTCTATCCCAACACCTTCGACAGCTTCCTCATCAACAAGCGCATCGATCGCTGGATGACGGGGCTCGCTGCCTGCATCGGCATGACTGCGCTCTACGTGGGGGCGAGCTCCTTCATGTTCACGAAGAGGGATCTCTGATGTCCGACGAGACGACGACGACGGCCGCCGCGCCGCCCGCCCCGTCTGCACCGCCAGCCGGACCCGCACCCGCACCCGCACCCGTAGCGGAGCCGGTCGCGACGAAGTCGGATGCGCCGCCGATGTCGAATCCGTACGCGAAGGAAGGGGCCGCCCCCGAGGGCCCGGTCTTCATCGCCGAGGGCGCGAAGAAGCGGAAGAAGAAGCCGGTCGAGGTCGCCATTCGCCTCACCAAGGTGACGAAGCGCTTCGGCGCGAAGACCGCGGTCGACGGCGTCACCCTCAAGGTCCGCGCGGGCTCGGTCTACGGCCTCATCGGTCCGAACGGCGCCGGCAAGACCACCACGTTCTCGATGATGGCCGGGTTCCTCCAGCCGACCGAGGGCGTCCTCGAGGTGCTCGGCTACTCGCCGATGCAGGTCGACGAGCTCCGTTCGCGCATCGGCGTCCTTCCTCAGGACGCTCTCCTCCCCGGCAACGACAAGGTCGGCGAGTTCCTCATGCACATGGCGCAGCTCCAGGACATTCCTGCGAGCCAGTGCGAAGAGTCGGCGCGCGGAGTCCTCGCCGAGGTCGACGGCCGCGACTGGTGGAACGTGAAGTGCGGGTCCCTCTCGCACGGCATGGCGAAGCGCGTGCAGCTCGCGCAGGCGCTCATCGGCGATCCCGAGGTCGTGCTCCTCGACGAGCCGACGGCCGGCCTCGATCCGCGCGTCGCGTACGAGGTCCGTCAGCTCATCAAATCACGCAAGGGCCGCTGCACGCTCATCGTGTCGAGCCACAACCTCGCGGAGCTCGAGGAGATTTGCGACGGCGCGGCCATTCTCGATCGCGGTCGCCTCGTCGCCTCGGGCTCGATGAACGAGCTCACCGCCTCGAGCGAAGAGATCCGCATCAAGCTCTCTCCGGGCCCCGCGCCCGTTCCACTGGTCCGCGATCTGCCGATGGTCAAGCGCGTCGAGTGGGACGAGGAGCGGCGCGAGCTCGTCGTGTACTTCGAGCGCGGTGCGGGCGTCGACGCCGAGCAGGTCATCGGCGCCGTGCTCTGGGTCCTCCTCCAGAACCAGGCTCGCATCAGCGCCGTCTCGAAGGGTCGCGGCCTCGAGCAGCGCGTGATGGAGCTCACCGACTGATCACTGGTTGCAGTCATAGAACGACTGGAACTTCGGATCGGAAGGGTCGCCGCATGGCGAGGCCGGCGGCTTCTGCGGGTCGCCGAGCTGCGCTGGCTCCAGGGTGAACGCGGCCGCAAACGAGAGCGCGTCGCAGGTGACGTTCGTGAAATCGGCGCTCGCGTGGGTCGCGATGTCGGCGTTCGGACAGAGGAAGGTGTGCTTTACCGAGTCGAAGAACGTCGGGAAGCCACACAGCGGACCGCCGTCCGCGACCGCCTGACCGCGCGCGATCGTGC
>JAYTZB010001539.1:0-3072 GCA_043742085.1 Polyangiaceae bacterium | reverse complement strand
GATCGGTGTGCCCGGCGCGTTTCCGGCAGCCATCTTCTCCAATCTCGCCATGTTCGGCCGGGCGGTCTCGCTCGCAAAGCCCCCACCCGGTGGGCGGCGTCATCACCTGTGCCGCGCGCCGCGGTGGAGGCCGACCTCGCCAACGCGATGATGAGCCTTCCCGCAACCAAGGGATTCGAGATCGGCTCCGGGTTCGGCGGCTCCGACTCGTCTCGAGCACAACGACGAGCTCTTCATGGACGGGGCGCGAGCGCTCCCGCAGACCGCGCTGGGCTAGCTATGCTCCCGTGCGTGGAGTCGTTCGACGATCGCGCCCGCTTCATCCGCGCGCAGACGGTGCTCGCGGAGGTCCCGTTCGTGCCTGAAATCCGGCTCCATACGGCGACCGACCTGGCTCCGATCTGGCGCGCGACGCAGGCGCGGCTCAGCGACCTCGGCGTCGACGTACCGTTCTGGTGCGTGCCTTGGGCCGGAGGCCAGGCCCTCGCGCGCTGGGTGCTCGATCATCCCGAGGTCGTCCGTGGACTTCGCATCGCTGACTTCGGTACGGGAAGCGGTCTCGTGGCGATCGCCTGCGCCCGCGCCGGCGCGCGCTCGGTCCGCGGCTTCGACACCGATCCGCTCGCCGCAGTCGCGTGCGCCCTCAACGCGGAAGCCAACGAGGTCGCGGTCGACGCGCTCTGCGTGGACGTCGTCGGATACGACGCGCTCCAGCTCGATGCGGACATCGTGCTCGCCGGCGACATCTGGTACGAGCGCGCCGCGTCGCAAGCCTTCGGTCCGTGGCTCAAAGGGCTCGCACGCTCCGGCGTGCGCGTCGTGACGGGAGATCCGTCGCGTTCGTATGTGCCGTCCGATCTCGTCGAGCTCGCTCGCTACGACGTGATGACCTACGCCGATCTCGAGGCGACGCCCGTGTGCCTCACGCGCGTGCTCGAAGTGCCTCGCTCGCGTCAGCGCTGAGTCACGGCCGCGCGCTGAGTCACGGCCGCGCTCGCCACGAGGGCGCCGCAGCGAAGGTCTCGCCCTCTAGAGGATGACCGTCTCGATCAGCTTTGTCTGGACGACACGGCGCGCTTTCGCACCGATGTCCACGGGGTCGCCGTGGATCGCCAGCACGTCCCACTCGACGACGCTGATCTTCATCTTCAGACCGGGAAGGATCTCGACCTCGACGACCTCGCTCCTCGGGACCGGATCGAGGACCGCCACCTTGGTCGAGCGCTTTCCTTCTCCCTTGCTGACGGGCACGCCGAGGAGTGTCGCGTCGACGCCGGCGTCGTGGCCGCTCGGCATCTTCAGCGCGGAGACGAGCTGGATCTTCATCACCGTGCGCTTCGCGAGGGCGTTGGTCAGGGCGCCAGCGACGCGGAGCCTCTGCCCGGTAAGCGCGGCGCGAGCCAGCGTAGCGGCGCTCTCCCATCCGGCGCGGTCGCCGTTGCATGCCACGAGCGCGACGTTCTCGACGGCGCCACTGCCGTCCGCGACGGCGACGAAGACGGCGCTTCCCTCGACCGGCGCGGTGCTCGCGTAGGTGGCCTCACGCAGAGCCGACAGCACGGGCCCTTCCGGGCCCAGGCCGAGCGCGCGATCGCGCGCGCGCGCGGGCGCGTTGAGGGACGCCTCGACGTTGCGTTTGGCCTCCTCGGCGCTCGGCGCGGGAGGGCGTGCGCCGAACGGCGAACCAAACGGCGACAGACCGCGATCCGGTAGCGTCGCGGCTCCGAGCAGCACCGCGGACGGCGCTGACGCCTGCGCCGCCAAGACGTTCGAGCCGAGCGCGAGTCCGATGTCAGGCGTTGCCGCTCTCGTGATGGTCAAGCTCGCGACTGTCGAGCGCGCGTCCGAAACGGCGGCCGACGGAGGTGCCGCGCTTGGCCGCTCGAGCTCGCGCGTCTTCGCTTCGAGGAGGCGCGTCGACGGGGCAACCGCCGCTTGGTGCGCGGGAGACGGCGCTGGCGTGGGCTCCGCCTCGCGGTCTACGCCTTCCGTCACGATGGCGAGCTCCGCGTCGGCCGCATCGACGCGAGCCGCGGCCACCGGCGACGGCCGGCGGTGCGGCGCGAGGGCCAGCGTGACGAACAGCGCGATGTGGATCGCGACGGCGATAGCCAGCGCGCGGGGCGTCGTTCCGGCCCCTCGTCGAGCGTTCGAGCGGTTCAAGCGAGGAGCGGGTTTCGACATCGCGCAGGTCATCCCTAGCCGACAATCCCTCGGCGACGACGCTTCGCCGCTGACCTCACGGCGAATTAATTCCCCCGTAAGCTTCGACGCACCACGCACTCGGAGGCGCTGTGGATCGATGAGCGCTCCCTCGCATTCGGAACCTCTCGACGACTCCCCGAGACGGCGTACATTTCCTCGAGTGTCTTATAGGGACGAGCACGAGGCGTTGCGCGCGCGGCTCGCGGCGACCGAGCAACGGCTTCACATTGCCGAAGAGGAGCTCGCCGACGCGAAGCGCCGCATCGACGAGCACGTCGAGCAGCGTTCATGGCTTACCAGATCCCGCCGAAACGGGGCGCCGCGCGCGCGCGCTGCGCGACGGTATTGGCCGTTCTCCAGCGAGCTCGACACGTTTGCTTACGGCCGGAACTGGGAGCTCATCAGCGCCGGCCTTTCTCTCATCGTCAGCGCGACTCTGTTCAGTTTGGGCGACATCTCAGCGACGTTGGCGGTGACGCTGGTCACGCTGAGCCTGGCGGGGGTCGGTCTGCTCTCGCGATGGATGCGGAGCACGCGGCGCCGCGCCGCCGCTCATGCGCTCGAAGAGCTCGCGAACGACGGCGTGCCGGTCGCCGATCTGCATCCGGAGGCGCGCACGCGCGTCGGAGTGGACCCGGCGGTAGTCGGAAACGGCCTCGCCGCGGAAAAGCTGAATGCTGACACGCTCGAGGAGCGTGGGGAGCTGCCGTCGTCGAGTCCGCAGTCGCGACAGCATGAAAGTCGGTGAGCACTCCTCACTTCAGCATCGCCTGCCACGCCGCGTAGTTGTCCGTACAGCCGGCGGAGGCCCCGTGCGTGTCGCCGGCTTGACCGCACGTCGCTGCGGCATCGTTCTGATGGCCGGCG
>JAYTZB010001538.1:0-2228 GCA_043742085.1 Polyangiaceae bacterium | reverse complement strand
CGGCCCGCGGGATCGCGCGTGGCTTGCGGCGCGCCGGGGAAGGGGAACGGCGAAGGCGCGAGCGACTTGTCGCTGGTGACGAAGCGGCCTGACTCGTCGACGTCGGGAAGTCCGTCCTTGTTGGCGTCGATGAAGGGCGCGGGAACGAGACCGCCGGTGATCGCCGCGTAGCCGCGGATGTCACGCTTGACGATGTAGCGCGGAGAGCCGCCGCCGAACGCGGCGTCGGAGGCGAACAGGATCTCCTGCATCATCTCGACGTTGTCGCGCGGGCGCGAGAGCACCACGCGGCCGCTCTTGGGATCGGCGGTGGCCGTGAGCGCGCCGAGCGGCTTGTCGGCGGTGGTGGCGAGGAGCTCCTCCTTCGCGGCCTCGAGCATCTTGTTGAGCGAGCCGTTGCCGGGGCCGGGCACCGGAATGCGCACGCCGTTGCCGTCGCGCTTCGGATCGAGCTCGTACGGATTCGAATCGGCGGAGAGGAGGCGCAGGCTCGCGTTGGAAAGATCGCGAAGGTGCGGATACGCGATGATGGGGCGCGTCGCGCCGAGCGCGGTCTCGATCGGGCGATAGCCCTGGCGCGCGCTGAGGCGCGCCCATGCCGCCTGCGCGTCGTCGGATTTCTTGAACGCATCGATGACCGTGGCGAGCGACTCGGTCGACTGCGGGAGCGTGCCGTCGTTGTAGAGCTCGCCCATGCGACCGAGCATGTCGGCGATCTGCTCGGTGAGGATGCCTTCGCCGCTCTTGGCGCCGGCAGGGGCATCGCACGACTTCGTCTCGTCGGCGTTGTCGAGATCCTTGATGGCGATCTTCGACTCGGGGAACGTGGCGTCGAGCGCCTGGATGAGATCGCTGCGGCGGCGCGCGAGGGCCTCGATGCGACCGACGGCGGCGTCGCGGTTCTTCTGCTGTTGATCGACGCTGACGGGCTCGCCCTTCTCGTTCTTGGCGTTGGGATCGACGGCGGGGAGCTTGGTGACGTCGACCTTGTCGGAGAACTGCGTCGCCCTCGTCTTGTGGCAGACGGTGCGGAACGATTCGCCGGTGAGGTCCTCGCGGAGAGCCTGGGCCGAGACGCGATCGCAGATGACGCCGAACATCTCCTCGCCGACGGAGCCGCGCTGCGGCGTCGCTCGCGACGTGTCGAGATCGGGCGCGCAACCGGGAGCGAGCGCACTGAGCGTGACGAGCCCGACCATGCCGAGGACGTTGACGCAGCGCGCTGGCGAGAACGAGCCGGCGCGAACCACGCGAACAGCTGTGTCCCGATCCGGATAGCTGGAGGATCGATGAGGATCCACATCCGATCGTCTAGACTCGCTGTTGGGGGCCTGCCCGCGTGTAAAGCTGCGACCTTGTCGCATAACCGTCTCCCTCTTCGTCCCGTACTTCTGCGAAAGATGCGCCATGTCCGTGAGCACCGAGACTAGCCAGACGACGACCGCCGTGATCCTGGCCGCCGGCCAGGGCACGCGGATGAAGAGCGCCTTGCCGAAGGTGCTCCATCCGATCGCTGGCCGTCCACTCGTCCACTACCCTGTACGCGCGGCGCTCGAAGCGGGTTGCGGAGAAGTGGTCGTCGTCGTCGGCCACGGTCGCGAACGACTCGAAGCGTACCTCTCGGCCGCTTTTGGCGCTAGCGCGACGGGGATCCCGGAGGCGTGGCGAGGCCGCGTCAAGACCGCGGTGCAGAAGGAGCAGCGCGGCACCGGCGACGCCGCGCGCGCGGGTCTCGATGCCGTGAGCCCGGACGCCAAGCGCGTCCTCATTTTCTATGGCGACGTTCCGTTGCTGACCGCGGCCGACGTGGCTGCCGTCGCGACGGCGCTCGACGACGACGCCGGCGCGGCGGTGTCGATCGCGACCTGCACGACGAGCGATCCCTTCGGCTACGGGCGCGTCATGCGCGACGAGCGCGGTGAGATCGTGGAGATCCGCGAGCAGAAGGATCTGAAGAGCGACGCCGAGCGCGCCATCAAGGAGTGGAACCCCGGCATCTACGCCGCGACGGTGGGCTTCCTGAAGGAGGCGCTCTCCTCGTTGAAGCCCAACAATGCGCAGGGCGAATACTACCTCACCGACATCGTGAGCTTCGCAAAGCAGCGCGGCCAGCGCGTGGTCGGTGTTCCCTCGAACGCGGCGGTGATGGACGGCGTCAACGACCGCGCGCAGCTCGCGAAGCTCGAGGGCGCGATGGTCGAGCGGATCGTCGGACGGCATCGCCTGGC
>JAYTZB010001537.1:0-4698 GCA_043742085.1 Polyangiaceae bacterium | reverse complement strand
TCTCGAGGGGGGTCCTGCAGCTGCTCGCGACCGTCGCGGCGGCGTCGCTCGCGGGTTGCGCGTTGCTCTTCGTCTCCACCGAAGGCCTCAGCGGCGGTGCGCTCGACGCCGCGAGCGCTCCGGGCGTGGACGCCGCCGCGGACGCTGCGCTCGCAGGCGATGGCGGTCCGCCAGCGGACGGCGCCCCCGTGATCGGAGATGCGGCGATCGATGGCGAGGGCAGCGTCGGCTTCTGTGCCGCGAATCCGGGCCACACCTTCTGCGACGACTTCGACGAGGGGACCGACGTTGCATCGAGGTGGAGCGGCACCAGCGTGACGGGTCGAGGGGTGATCGAGTCCGACCCGACGCTCGCGCGGTCCGCTCCGAGATCGTTCAAGTCGTCGACGCCGGCCGGGACGAGCATGGTGAGCACCGCGAGCCTGGACCGCGAGCTCGGGACGACCGACCGCATCCGGCTGTCGTTCGACTACAACGCGACTCAACCGAGCACGAGCGTCGGCGACAGCGTCGCGACACTGCGCTTCGCGGCCGGCTACTTCGACCTCGTCTGGTTCGACAACGGGAAGTTCGGCCTGACCGAACGCGCCGATCCCATGCCGCCCATCGACCACTTCTCACCGCAGTTTCTCGTGAACGGTGCCTGGGCGCGGCTACAGATCGAGGTCACGCCAGCGCGCCTCGTCGTGAAGCTCGATGGTGTGACCGTCATCGATGCCGTGACGACGCGTCCCTATTCGGGCGCCGCGGGCATCACCATCGGGCTCTACTCGGTGGACGCGCGGGCGGTCGCGTTTTACTTCGACAACGTGCTCATCGACACCGCGTTCTGACCGTCGAGAGGCCGCGCCCTCACGAGAGCGCGAGGAAGACGAGGCGATCGTCGTCTTCGACGACCGACAGCACGAGCGGCGCGAAGAGCTCGGGCGTGCGCTGCATCACGGTCCGGAGATCGTCGAGCGCGACGTCGAGGACCACCTCCGGCAGCGCGCGCTCTCGTGCGCTGCCGGGTCCGCTGAAGAAGTGCACGGTGGTGCTGTCGTCGGCGAGCTGGAGCTCCATGCGGAGGGCGCCATCGATCCACGGGCAACGTCGCAGCACACGCACGACATTCGCGAGAGCCTTCAGACGGCCGGCGACCGGATGCGTTGCGCTGGCGACCCAAGCGAGGAGCTCGGTCATCTCGTCGCGCGTTGGCGACCGCTCACCGCCCGACGCGGGCGGCGCCGGCAAGTCCGTGTGGAGTGCAAGGTCTCGCGCCGTCACATCCAGCTTGCCCATGCTCCGATGGGACAACGATCGGATGTCGCGGTCATCACCCCTGGGGAGTACGTCACCCCTGGGGAGTACGACGTACGCGCTTACTGGCGCGCGCCGCTCGTCGTGTCCGGGTTGCCAGCCGCGCCCGGGCGCATCCCGGCGCGACCATGATCGGCTCGATCGTGCGCCGTCGTTTGACCTGAGCGGCCGGAGGCCCCCCGACGGAGCCCACCCCGCGCGCCTCGCATCCATGAAGCACCGTGATCTTGCGAGGATCTGCGCCTTTCAGGAGCGGAACGGTGGTTGCACCGAGGAAGCGAGATGTCGGCTCGCGCGCTCCTGCCGTTGTGGTTCCTCGTTCTCGGGGGCTGCGCCGCGGCCGACCCGAGCGAACCGGACGCGGAGGCCGTCGGTCGGACCAGCTCGGCGATCGTCAACGGCACGCCGTCGACCGCGAGCCAGGACGCCACCGTGCTCATCGCCGTCGGCACCGAAGGTCAGTTCTGCACCGGCGCGCTCATCGCGCCGAACCTGGTCATCACCGCGCGTCATTGCGTGCAAGGCACCGACGAGGCGACCGAGTGCGGCTCCTATACGACGCGAAACGATCCGACCACCCTCGGCATCTCGCTGGGCGTGAGCGCGAGTGGGACCAGCCTCACGGCGCACGGTAAGAAGACCTTCGTCGATTCGGGCACGTCGATGTGCAGCCACGACATCGCGCTGATCCTCCTCGACCAGGACGTCCCCGGCGCGAAGATCGCCGCCGTTCGCTTCTCGAAGGCGCAGGCCGGCGAGACCACCACCACCGTCGGCTACGGCGACAACGGCTTCGGCACGCCGACCGCGACGCGCTACCAGCGCGGCTCGCTGAAGATCACCGCCGTCGGCCCGGCCTCGCAGACGTACACGACCAAGGATCAGAAGGCGATCGCGTTCACGGTGCATGCCGGCGAGATCATCACCGGCGAATCGACCTGCTTCGGCGACAGCGGCGGTCCGCTCTTCGACGCGCACGGGAGCATCATCGGTATGACCTCGCGCGGCCTCGACGGCGAGTGCATCGACCGGCCGTCGATCTTCACCGACACCGCATCGCACGCCAATCTCATCGCCCAGGCCGCGACCGAGGCCGGGCACCCGCTCGACGTCAGCGCCGCACAGGACGCTACCAGCACCGGAGATCCGAGCAGCACCGCCGACGACGCGACGACCACGACCACGACCACCACCGCCACGAAGGGTAAGGGCAACGCCTATACGCTCCAGCCGCAGGCGAACGCCGGCTGCTCGGTGACGCGCTCGCGCCATCGCGCGCCGCCGGCAAGCGAGAGCCGCAGGTGGCTCTATTTGTCGGCGATCGGCGTCGTGGTCGTCGCTCTGCGGCGCCGGCGAAGCTCGTCCGCCGGCTGACGCGCCGAGTCGCTATCATCCGCGGCCCATGGCTGCCGCCTTCGCCGCGAATCGGGACATCAAGGTCGAGGCCTCGGCGACGTCTGCCGGCCTCTATACGCTGCGCACGCGCGGGCTCGACAAGCAGCGACGACCCGAGCTCGAGATCGCCGGCGTCCCCGAGGTCGCGCTCAACGGCGCCGCCGGCGTCATCAACATGCTCGCCGAGTACTCGGTGAACGTCGCCGAGGTGCTTCCCGATCAGACGGTGGGCAACGTCCTCGCGGTCGGAGAAGCAGGCCGCAAGCTGCTGATGGTGGTGCGCGCCGTCGTCTCGGAGAGGGCGAAGGGCGGGCTCTGGTCGAAGCTCGCGGGCGGAGGGAAGGGCGTCCTTCGGCTCGCGGACGTCGACGGTGCTCCGGGCGCTCCTCGCACCGCGCTCGCGACGATGCTCGTGCATCGCGCTGCGGTGCGACGCGGCAAGAACGACGAGGAGGGCGCTCGCGCCGAGCTCGATGCGGCGATCGCGACGTTCCCCGGCGCGGCCGCGACCGGCAAGGCGCCGGTGATCGAGGGCGTCGGCGGCACGTACAACATGGAGAATCACGTCGCGTATCTCGATCTCGCGGCGCTCGCCGGCGACGACGAGGCCGAGAGCGCGCGCCTGTTCGAGGAGGCGGTCGCTCGCTCGCAGGAGCTCGCGCACCTCGTCCGTGACGGGGCGACGCGCGCCGAGCTCCTCGCGTCCTACGGGACGGGCATGTCGAACGGCACTTCCCAGTTGTAGAGGGGATAGCCGTGGAGCGACGGCGTCGCGTCCGAGTCGCGGAGGTTGCCGCGCGCGCCGCCGGCCGATGCGATGCCCGGGCCGATGCATCCCGGCGATGGCTCGTTGACGGCGTACGTGAGGCGCTTCACGCCGGCACCGGGTACGGCGGCGAGCGTGATGGTCACCGTGTCTGCGGCGGTGATCTCGACCTTCGAGATGCTCTGCACGACGCCGCCTTCGAGGAAGTCGAAGCCGTAGTTTGCGATCATCGCCACGCGGGTGGTGTCGAGCGCGAGCGGCGGAGCCGGCACGAGGAGCTTCACGGTGATCACCGCGCCTGCGCGCTGGATGTCGATGGGTCGCAGCGGCTCCCAGGGCTGTCCCTTGAACACGACCTGCGCGTACGCCTTCGCGAAGTACTCGCCGAGGTGCTGCTGCCCGTGGATGCTGAAATGGAGGCACTCGAGGGCGCCGGTGGCGGGGTAGTTCGAGGGAACCGCGCCCTCGAAGACGTACCCGGGCGCGACGTAAACCACCTTGCCCGGCGCGCGGAGATGCGCGCTCATCTGGAGGATCGACAGCTTGCTGTGGCGGTCACCCGTCCAGCCGCTCACGCCGGAGACGAAGAGCGGCACCGCCTGCGTCTGGCCGGTGATCCCCTTGGCCATCGCCTCGTAGTCTTCTTGCCACTCGATGAGCGCGTCGTCGTATTCCTGGATGCGATTGGCGACGCCGTTGGTGCCCACCAGCGGGAACTCGGGGTGATCGTCGGCGTTCATCTGATAGGCGTAGTGATCGCTCTCGCCGTGAATCGTGGTGACGGCGCGCACGACGTACGTCTTCGCAGGAACGGAAGCGGTCGCGAGCGCCTTCGCCGCCATGACCTGCTTGGTGGCCTCGTCGAAGGCCTTGATCTCGCTCGCGGGCTTGTAGCTGCAGCCGCCCTTGCGGAGGCACCAGTACGTGTTGCCGCTGCGGCCGTGGAGGCTCACGAGCACGTCGTGCTTCTTCGGATAGCCCGCCTTCACGTTGAACATGAACGTGGTGAGCGCGAGGTTCGACACCTCGTTGGCGAGCGCGGACGACGCGGTCTCGACCTTGGAGCCGCTGAAGAAATCGTCCTGCTCGACGAGGGGAACGAAGCTCGTCGGAGCAACGTAGTTGGCGGCCGGGCAGCCGTCGCCATCGCAGCCCGTCGCGGTCATCACGCCCGTGTTGAACATCAGGTTCGTGTACGGCTGCGCCGTCGTGTACGGCACGGTGTTGATGGGGAGCGT
>JAYTZB010001536.1:0-3852 GCA_043742085.1 Polyangiaceae bacterium | reverse complement strand
TACCCCGAGCGTCCACTTCTCCCGTCGAGCCATGCCGCCCGCGCACAGGTGCGGCGCATCCTGGCCGAGACCGATCTCTACCTCTTCGACGCTGTCAGTCGTCTCGTGCGCGAGACGTTGTTCAAGCCAAAGGGCGACGGTGACCCCGCGGAGATCGCGCGTGCGAAGACCGACGTCGCCGAGGAGCTCGCGCGGTTCGAGCCGTACGCGGAGACACCGTACCTCGCGGGCACGGACCTCACGCTCGCGGACTTCGCCGTGTACCCGGTGCTCGCGCTCCTCCGTCGCATCGGTGAGAAGCAGCCGCCCCATGACGTTGCGCTGCCGTCGTGCCTCTCCGCGTGGAGCAAGCGCATCGAGTCCCTTCCTTACTTCCAACGCACGGTGCCTCCGCACTGGAAAGCCGCCTGACGCGCCATGAACCGACTCTCCACCATGACCTACGAGCGCACCGGACGCATCGCGCGGATCACGCTCGATCGACCGGAACGTGGCAACGGAATCACGCTCGACATGCCCCGCGAGCTCGCCGCCTGTGTCGAGCAGGCGAACCTCGATCCCGCGGTGCACGTCATCGCGCTCGCCGGCAACGGCAAGGGTTTCTGCGGCGGCTACGACCTCGTCATGAGCGCCGAGGCGCGAATGATCGAGCCGACCGCCGCCTCGTCACCCGCGCAGACCTTGACTGCACCCCCCGGGTCTCCGATCGATCCCGTCGTGCAGTCCGCGAATCATGATCCCGAAGGTACCTGGGATCCGATGACCGACTTCCAGATGATGAGCCGGAACGTGCGCGGCTTCATGAGCCTCTTTCACTCGGACAAGCCGGTCGTGTGCAAAGTGCATGGATTCTGCGTGGCCGGGGGCACTGACATGGCGCTGTGCTCGGACCTCCTCGTCATCGAGGACACCGCGAAGATCGGCTATCCGCCGGCGCGCGTCTGGGGCGTCCCCACCACCGCGGTGTGGACGTACCGGATCGGTCCCGAAAAGACGAAGCGCCTGCTTTTTACCGGCGATTGTCTCTCCGGGACCGAGGCGGTCGCCTGGGGTCTCGCGACCGAGTGCGCTCCGCGCGCGCAGCTCGACGAGCGCTTCGAGTCACTGCTCGCCCGCATCGCGCGCAACCCGATCAACCAGCTGGTGATGCACAAGCTGCTCGTCAACCAGACGGTGCTGGCGGCGGGGCTGCAGACGTCGCAGATCCTGGGTACGGTCTTCGACGGCATCAGCCGTCACACGCCGGAGGGCTACGCGTTCCAGAAGCGCGCCGCCGAGGCGGGCTTCAAGCAGGCAGTACGCGAGCGCGACGAGCCCTTCGGAGACTACGGGCCCTCCACCCACAAGGGCTGAGCTCAGGGAGACTTCGCGGACCGCTGCGGGGCTGTCGTGTTGAGCACGAGCCAGTACATGCCGAGGCTCTTCGCGGCCTCGACGAAGCGGTCGAAATCCACGGGCTTGCGGAGGTAGCTGTTCGCGCCGAGCTCGTAGCTCCGGATCACGTCCTCTTCTTGCTGCGACGACGTCATCACCACGACGGGCAACAGCGCGGTGCGCTTGTCGGCACGGATGCGTCGCAGCACCTCGAGGCCGTCGAGGCGTGGCAGCTTGAGGTCGAGCAGGGTCAACTGCGGCACGACCGAAACGTCGCGGCCCGCGTGATCGCCGGTGCAGAAGAGCCAGTCGAGCGCCTCGACTCCGTCGCGAACGACCACCACCTCGTTGGCGATGTTGCTCTTCTTGAACGCGCGCACGGTGAGCAGCTCGTCGTCGGCATTGTCCTCGACGAGGAGGATGATCGGCTGGCTCATGGAGTCCTCTCGGGGGTTTCGAGGACGAAGCTGAACGTGGCGCCGCAGTCGGGCGTGCTCTCCGCCCAGATCCGTCCGCCGTGCCGGCTCACGATGCGTTGCGCGGTAGCGAGCCCGATGCCCGTCCCCTCGTACTCGTTCGGCCGGTGATAGCGCTGGAATGCGGTGAAGAGCTTCTTGGCGGCCGCGAGGTCGAAGCCTGCACCGTTGTCCTTGACGAACGTGATGACCTCGCCGTCCTCGGTGCGCTGGCCGACCTCGATGCGAGCGTCTTCGCGCTTCGAGGAGAACTTGAAGGCATTGCCGAGCAGGTTCTCGAGGAGCACGCGCACGAGCCTCGGGTCGGCGTGCACCGTGAGGCCTTCGGCGACGATCAGCTCCGCCTTCGGATTGCGTGCGATGCGCGCCTGGTCGCCGACCTCGCGCGCGACGGTCGAGAGGTCGACAGACGCACGTGCGAGCTCGCTCCGGCTGACACGCGCGAGCGCGAGCAGGTCGTCGATCAGCTCCGCCATGCGCTGTGCCGCCTTGCGCACGCGGACGAGATGGCTCTTCCCCTCCTCGTCGAGCTTGTCTCCGTAATCCTCGAGGAGGGCCTGGCTGAAGCCGTCGATGCTCCGCAGTGGTGCGCGAAGGTCGTGGGCCACCGAGTAGCTGAAGGCCTCCAGGTCGCGATGCGCAGACTCGGTCGCGTCCTTCGACTGGCGGAGATCGAACTCGACGTGGCGGCGCTCGGTGATGTCGGCGGAGATCCCCAGGAGGTACTCGGGCTCGCCGGTGTCGCCGAGGATCGGCACCTTCTTCGTGTGCAGCCAGCGGATGCCGCTGGCGGTCGTCAACGGCTCCTCCGGGATGTCCACCAGGACCTTGCCGCGCAGCGTCTCGCGGTCCTTGTCGACGAAGGCCTTGGCCTGATCCGGCGCGAAGAAGGCGAAGTCGGTCTTGCCGATCAGGTCCTCGCGCTTCAACCCCAGCAGCGTTTCGCCGGCGCGGTTGAAGCGGACGAACGCCAGGTCCTGCGCATCCTTGACGAACACCATGTCGGGGATGTTCTCGAGTATCGAGTCGAGGAACGCATGCATGCGCCGTAGTGAGCGCGCATCTTCGAGGGTCTTCGTGATGTCGCGGAAGACGAGGACCGCACCACGCACGGCTCCGTCCCGACCGCGGATCGGCGCGGCGCTGTCGGCGACGCGGCGCCGGTGACCGTCCCTGGCGACGAGGACGGCAGCGTCGTCGATCTCGACGATGGCCTTCGTTCGCAACGCGTCTTGCACGGGGTGCGGGACTTCGTGCGATTGGCTGTCGTGCACGAGATGGAAGACCTCCTCGATGGGCTTGCCCACCGCGCGCGAGCTCTCCCAGCCGGTGATCTGCTGCGCGACCGGGTTGATGCGGGTGACGACGCCGTTGGCATCCGTCGCAATGACGCCGTCGCCGATGCTCTCCAGCGTGATCGCGAGGTCGGCCTCCTGGTCGCGCGCGCGTCGTTCCGATCCTTCACGCTCACGGAGCGCGCGCTGGAGACGAAACACCACCAGCGTGAGGAGGAAGATGCTGAGCGCAGCGCCCGCGAGCTGGGCAATGCGCGAGAGGTTGATGCTCTCGGTGGTGCGCGCTTCGCGCTCGGCAAGGAGAGACCGCTCGGTGGCCACCATCGCGGCGAGACCGGCACGCACCTCGATCATCTGCTCGGAGCCGCGCAGTGTGTCGGCCGACTGCTGGATTCGCTCGTGTCGACCGGCCCGCTGCTGCACCGCCACGGCTTCGTCGAGGACCCGCAGGCGACTCTTCACGCGCGGCTCGAGGGCGTCGAGCCGCGCGAGCTGTCCGGGGTTGTCGCTGACGAGCACGCGGAGCCTCGCGAGGTGCGAAGTGGCTCGTTCCTCCGCGTCGCGATACGGCCGGAGCAGCGCGTCGTCTCCGGTGAGCGCAAAGCCGCGGCGTCCGGTCTCTGCGTCGACCGATGCGATGAGGACCCCGTCGAGCGCGCTCAGGACTTCGTGCGTGTGACCGACCCGGGCCGCGGTCTCGACCTGCG
>JAYTZB010001535.1:0-2204 GCA_043742085.1 Polyangiaceae bacterium | reverse complement strand
TCGAGGCAGCGGGCGCAGGGGACCGTGACGGTGGTGTCGAGGCTGCCGTGCACGACGACATCTGCGCCGCTCTTCGAGGCGCGAACGGCCACCACGCCGTCGTTGGACGCGGCGGTCGCCTCGTGGTCCTCGAGGACACCGCGCAGCCAGGGAGAGCGCAGCACGAACCGGTAGTCCTTGCCGCCGGCATCGATCTCGCTCGTCTTGATGGTGAATTCGTGATCGGTCATCGCGGTGGGGAGCCCTTTTTAGGCGTTATCGCGCGAAGCGCAAGCCCGGACACTGCATTCGGCGTAGGGTCGCGCTCGTCATGACCGCAGTTTCCGCCAGAGCTCGTCCGTCGAAGCCCAAATCCGGCAAGCCCGCGCGTCAGGCGGCGAAGGCGAAGCCCAAGGCGAGCGGGTGGGGCGGCAAGCGTGCGGGCGCGGGACGAAAGCTGACGCCGGGCCGTCTCCCGTCGGCGCCGCATCGCGTGCGATCGCTCGACGTCGGGCGCCATCCCATCCTCGTGACGATGCGTGCGCTTCCCGAGATCCCGTCACTCCGCAGCGCGCGCCTGCGTGAGCTGTTCGAGTCGGTGCTCGCCGATCAGCAGACGCGCGCGTACGCCAGGTCCTTCGCGATCGAGGCGCACGCAGCCGGTGACAAGGAGCTGCGCCTGATCGTGGTGGGCACCTCGCCGAAGGCGCGGATGGCGCTGCGTGCGGGGATGAGCGGTCTCTTCATCGCGTTCGCGCGCCGTCTGAACACCATGCTGGGCCGCAAGGGCAAGGTCTGGTCGGACCGCTGGGATGGCCGCGAGCTCACGACACCGCAAGAGCTCCGCGCGGCGAGGTCGACGCTGGGCGCCAGGTCCGCGCAGCCGGCCAAGCCGGCGAAGCCAAGGCGCTAGCGCGGATTGTTCCTACGCCACGCTCAGCGCGCGGTCGCCGCGCGCGTCCCCGCGAGGGTCGCGACGCGAGGGGTTTCGGACGGAGGCGGGCGTTTCGGTGCGCGACGCCGGAGCTCCGCCCGGAGACTCTTCCATCCGCGCCGCCGGAGCTCCGCCCGGAGACTCTTCCACCCGCGCCGCTTCGATGCAGACCCACGCGGGCGGGGGAATCCTACGTGAGCGCGGCGATCGCCTCGCGCAGCAGCTCCGGCACCGGCGGTGCGCCGGCATCGCGATGTCGATCCGCGAGGGCAACGAGTGTCTTGTTCACATCGGATACGGCGAATCCCATGTGCACGAGGCCGCGCCTCGCTTGCTCCAGCGTAGCGGAGCTCATGGATGTTCTGTCTTCGCCGCGCTTCCTCCACTGTTGCTGACGACAGCGGATCCTCGCCGCGACGTGCTCTTTGCCGAAGATCTCCTCGGCGGCGTGCAGCTTATGTGATCTGCAGCGAGCGCGAAGGTTCGACGCCTCGTCGCCGCCACCACGCGCGCGCGGCTGGATGCGGTCGAGCTCGATGCGCGTACGGCACACGCAACGGCGCCCCTCGGTATCGACATACGTGCACCGCTCGCCGTCGCGCGCGAAGACCTCGCGTCGCGTGGCGGCCGCGATGTGCCCGGGCTTGGCCGGCGTCCGGAGCGCGCGCTCGATGACCTTCACAGTGTCGCCATCGGGGATGCAGTGACCGAGGAGCTCCTTCGCGCGCTTCAGATCTGCGTACCCCTCGGCGGTCATCGTCATCTGCACGAGCACACCGGTCGCCGACAAGGGCTCGACACGCGCGCCAGCGGTGGCCGTCGTCATCTCGTCCAGTTGGCGTCTGGTCTTTCCCTTGGCCTCGTCGAGAACGGCGTCGACGTTCTCTTCGTCGAGATACGGGCGGAGCTGCCTCAACGCGGACAGGTGGATCTCGCCGCGCTCGATCCGTCCCAGCACCGAAGGAAACCTCCGCACGAGCCTCGTCGCGTTGAGGCGGCGGCTCGCTTCGCCGTCGCTCATCTTCAGGCGCTGCGTGCAGAATTCCCACATCGAGCTGCACGCCGACTTCTTGTCGAGCGCGCGATCCTCGACCTCGATGAGGTGGACGATCAGCCGCGCCACCAGCCGCCGACCTTCGAGGCACAGCGCGGCGATTCGTGAGACGAGCTCTTCGTCGGAAAGAGGGTCTGCGGCATGCGCCTTTCTACACCCTCGATTTTCATCGAGCGCACTCGCGCCAAGCCGCGCGATGGCCGCTCGAATCGCGTTCAAAACCCTCCGCCGCACGGA
>JAYTZB010001534.1:0-4461 GCA_043742085.1 Polyangiaceae bacterium | reverse complement strand
AAGTCGACCACGTAGGCGACGGTCCGTCCCTCGCGCCACTCGTTCATGTTGGTGGGCGGCGTGCACTGCTCGTCGGTGACGTCGCCTGCGCCGTAGTGGACCGGACCGATCTGATCGGGATGGTCGGAGCACACCGCGAGGAGACGTACGTGCGCGCCCGGCACCTTCACCCACGTGCCCTGCAGCGGAGCCCCCGCAGGCCGCTTTTCTGGGCAGTTCGTGTAGTCGACGGTGCTCGCGGCCGGGTCGTCGACGGCGACGACACGGGGGCGCGCGATGGGATTCGCGGCTGCCGGCGTTCCGGCGCAGTTGGCCGCGCGGTCGGGAGCGAACGCTGCGAGGAGGTTGCGCGCCGACACGTTGGAGTACAGCGTGGCGTTCGGCGCGAGGGCCATCACCGCCGGCACGTCGAGCAGGTGGTCGTAGTGCGCATGGCCCGCGATCACGGCGCGCACGTTGGCGAGCGCCGATGCGGGCAGTCTCGACGCCACGAGCGCTGCGTCCGAGGTGGTGGGGATACCGGTGGACGCGGCGACCATCGACGGGCGCGTGAAGAGCGGTGCGCTGAGGACGGCGTCGTCGCCCGCCTCGACGAGGAAGCCGTCGACGCCGAGGAAGCGAATGCGCAGAGGAGGGAACGCCGCCGCGGGCGCGACGTCGGGCGGCGCGCTGCATCCCGCCGCGGTCGCCTCGCACCCGCTGGCCGCCGGAGGCGCGGTGGTCGAGGCGGCGGGCGCGGGAGCAGCGGCTGGCGGCGCGACGGCCGGCGCCGGAGCAGCGTCGGTCCCGCATGCGACGAGGGCGAGCAGCAGCGATGCGAAGGAGCGAGGCGTCATGCGTTCCGATCCTTCGGTGCGAAGAGGCCGCAGCGCTCGGCCACGCGCAGCGCGTCCATCGCGAGCGAGTCGTCGTGCGAGAGCACGCGATGCGTGGCGAGGCCGTCGAAGATGGCGAGGATGAGCCGCGTCGTGGCCTTGATGCGACGCGGATCGTCGACGTAGGGGAGCAGGAACTTCGCCACGACACGCTCGGCCTGCGCGACGAGACGCTCGTCGAGCGCCACCATGATCTTGCGCAGATCCTCGTCGGTGCGCGACGTCACCACGAGCTCGAGCCACGCGTAGAACGTGTCGCCGGTGTAGACCTTCCACAAGAAGCCGGCGGCCTCCTTCAGATCGAGCACCCCGGCGGGAGCTGCCGAGAGCCGATCCGAGAGCTCGGTCACGCGCTGCGAGAGGAGGTGCTCGACGGCGGCCGCCACGAGCGACTCCTTCGTCGGGTAGTGATGGAGCTGCGCGCCGCGCGACACGCCCGCGCGCTTGCAGATCTCCGGCGTCGACGTGCCGCGGTAGCCACGCTCGATCAGCGACGCGACGGTCGCTCCGAGGAGCTTCTCGGTGGTCACCGCCGTGCGTTCGGCCTGGGTCGCCATGGGCCATCACGATGGGCCTGGATAAACAAACAGTCAAGACTGTTTGTTCTTGCCGGACATGGAAAAGCCCGGTGCTTTGGGGGCACCGGGCCTTTCACGATTCACGTGCGGGCGTCGATCGGGTCGATCAGACGGTGCGCGCGCTGTTCGGGACGGCCTTCTCGTCGACCACCGAGATGTCCTCGGCGCGGGCCATCTTCAGGACGTCCTCGGCGCGCTTGCGCTGATCGGCCGTCTCGACGTGCACCGCGATGAGGAGGTTGCCGCCCTTGATCTTGCCCTCGTACTTGCGGGCCTCGATCTCCGGGATGCCCATGCCGATGAGCGCGCCGGTCAGGCCGCCCACGCCGGCGCCGAGCGCCGCGCCGCTGAGCGCCGCCATGAGCGGACCCGCAGCGATGAAGGGCCCGAGGCCCGGGATGGCGAGCGCGCCGATGCCGGCGAGCAGGCCAAGCGTTCCACCGAGGACGCCGCCGGTGCCCGCACCCGCGACCGCGCCTTCCGGCGCCTTCGTGTTGTGCTCGTGGGCGAAGTCCTTCGTGCCCTGCTTGTCGGGGAAGAGGACGGAGATGTCGTTGGGCGTGAAGCCCGCGGTCTGGAGCTGCGAGACGATCGCCTCGGCCTGGTCGTGGCGCTGGACGATGCACATGACGGCTTTTTTCATGACGTTCCTCTGTTCGTTTCGAGTTGGCGATCTCCGGAGGAGATCAGAAAAATCACTTTTTGACTTCGAGCTGGTTGTCGACGGAAGAGACGCCGTTCGCCGCCTTGGCCTTCGCCTCGATGGCCGACTTCTCCTCGTCGCTCTTCACCGGTCCGCGCAGCGTGACCTTGCCGCCGACGGTGATGATCTTCACGTTCTTCGCGGTGAACGAGAGCGCCTTGTCGCCCACCACCGCGCGACGGATCGCTGCGGTGATGTCGCGGTCGGCTCCGCCGCCCTGATCCATGGGGGTCAGCGCGCCGTGACGATCGCGGTCGTTGATCTTGGTGTTGGTGGCGTCCTTGGTGCCGTCCGCGACGCCCGGGTTGTTGGCCGACGGAGCGACGCCGCCGGCGGACGCCGGTGCCGAGCCGCTGGTGGCCGAGCCGTTGGTGGTCGCGCCGCTATTGGCCGAGCCGTTCATCTGCTCCGTGTGGCCCATCGCGCGGCCGTCGGCCGAGCCCATGGCGGGCGTGCTGGCGGGCGTCGAGCTCGACGGCGTCATCGAGCCGTTGTTGCTGACCACCGGGGCCTTCGTGGTCGTGGTCTCCGTGGTGGTCGAGGTCGTGGTCGTCGACGGATCCTCCGCGGGACGCCTCTCTCCACACGCGGAGATTCCGAGCGCTCCAACCGTGCAGACCAATGCGACGAGTACCTTCTTCATGACAAACCTCCGTGCCTTGCTGGCTCGGCGACCCTAGCAACACCTGCGCCAAACGGCAGCGCGACCATGCCTCGCTGGGTCGATGCACGATCACCCGTAAAACGTGGGAGTCCCGTGATCGCGTGCGCCAGCGCGAACGAGTGCCGCGCGTACACGCGACACGGCGATGGCGACTTGTGGCAGAGGTCTACGCTCCGTGCGACGCGCAGGTGCGACCGACGTCAGCCTTTGCGCGGCTTCGGCTCGGCGGTCATGGCGTAGCTCTCCTCGACGAGCGCGCGGATCGCCGCCCAGTCGGGCTTCCGATCGACCCGCGCACCAATCCATCCCTTCGGACCGACGTAAGGAGGAACGAAGAAGCGCTCCGGATCACCTTCGACGATCATGCTCTGGGCGCCCGGCGGCGCCTTGCACCAGATCGCGACGCGGCCGTCACGATGGTGGTTGTCGAGGAACATGACGAAGGTCTTCTCGCGCACGCGGAAGCACGGACGTCCGTGGTTGATGGCCTCGTCGGTGGAGGGCATGGCCAGCGCGATGGCGCGCAGCTTGGCGAGCAGCTTCTCGTTCTCGGGCGCGGTCGGCATGATCGGGTGCGAGCTCCAGGCGCTCGCCTTCTTCGGCTTCGGCTTCGTGCTCGCCTTCTTCTTCTTCGCCGCCATGACGCGGGAGCTTACCTCATCGCGGCGTCGCGCCCGACCTCGCAGAGGCGTGCTAAGCGTCGAGCCATGAGCCTCCCGCCCATCGTCCAGGCCGGCACGCCGGTGCTCCGCGCGCGCGCCGCGGAGGTCGCCGTCGAGAGGATCGCGACCCCGGAGCTCCAGGCGCTCTTCGAGGTCATGATCGCGACGATGCGCGACGCACCGGGCGTGGGCCTCGCTGCCCCGCAGATCGGGATCCCGTGGCGCGTCATCGTGCTCGAGGATCGCGCCGAGCTCCTCGCCAGGGTCAGCGAGGCCGAGCTGCGCGAACGCGAGCGCGAGCCCTTCGCCACGCGCGTGCTCGTGAACCCGGTGCTGCGCTCGATCGGCGACGAGCAAGCGATGTTCTTCGAGGGCTGCTTGAGCGTCGAGGGTTACGTCGGGCTCGTCGAGCGCAGCCGCGAGGTCGAGGTCACCGGCCTCGACGAGCACGGCCAGCCGCAGACCTGGCGCGCGAAGGGCTGGGCGGCGCGGATCCTCCAGCACGAGGTCGATCACCTCGAAGGCGTGCTCTACGTCGACCGCATGAAGACGCGCTCGTTCGCGACGGCGATGGAAGCGAAGGCTCGCTACGGCGGCAAGCCGATCGCCGAGATCCGCAAGCTGCTGGGACTCTGAGCGGGTCTCAGAGCGCGTCCTTCGCAAGGACGGTCCAGTCGTCCTTGCCGTGACCCTCGGCGATCACGACGTCCATGCGCGCCGCGATGGCGGGAAGGACCGCGAGGAGTACGTGCCTCTGCGCGGCCTCCTCCATCATGATGCGCGCGTCCTTGCGCGCCATCGACAGCTCCCACGAGGCCTCCGAGAATTTCGCCTCGGTCATGCGCTTCATGCGCGCGCCCACCGTCGCGCCGGGGTTGAAGACATCGAAGAGCTTCGATGCTTCGGCCGCCGGGACGTCGAGCGCCTTGGCGAGAGCGAGCATGTCGGCGAGGCCCGTGGTCAGGAACATGAGGAAGAG
>JAYTZB010001533.1:0-2495 GCA_043742085.1 Polyangiaceae bacterium | reverse complement strand
CGAGACGTCGTCGTAGGCGCGCTCGCCGAAGTGCTCGAGCCCGAGCTCGACCAGCTGCGTGCGCCGCTCGTCCACGTCGAGGCGCGTGCGCGGCTCGCTACGGCCTGCGCGCGCTGCCCTCCGTCCCGGGCGCCGCGTCCCTCTTGCGACCACGCTCGCCATCGAGAAAGAGCGTATCTGCCTATTGACCAGGATTCAATACGGCTCCAAGCTTATTGAACCAGAGTCAACGGAGGTCCTTGCCGTGAGCCAACGAAACTCGACGTCCCGTGCAGCGCCGCAGCCCCGCACACCGCGCCTCGGTTTTTCCGGGGTTCCGAAGCGCTGGTTCGGGGGCAGCGCCGCCGCCTCGCACGTCGCCAACGGCGTGAACCTCCTCTTTCCCGCGGGAGAGCGCTTCTTCGTGAGGAGCGTCCGTAACTACCTCGATCGCCTCGAGGATCCGGAGCTGGTGGCCCAGGTGCGCGGCTTCTTCGGCCAGGAAGGCCGGCACGCGCAGGCGCACGAACGCTTCTTCGAGACGCTGCGTGACCAGGGCTACGACATCGACGCGATCCTCGTCCCCTACGAGAAGCTCGCGTACGAACGCATCGAGAAGATGACGACGCCGGCGCTGCGGCTCGCGGTGACCGTCGCGCTCGAGCACTTCACGGCCATCCTCGCCGAGGACGCGCTCGAGTCCGACGATCTCAAGGGCGCGCACCCCGTGATGAGGCAGCTCCTCGAATGGCACGCGCTCGAGGAGCTCGAGCACAAGGCGGTGGCCTTCGACGTGCTGCGCGCCGTTCACCCCAGCTACGCGCTCCGCGTCACGGGCATGTTCGTCGGCGCCGTCATCCTGGGCGGCTTCTGGCTCCAGGCCACGCGCGCGCTCCTCGCGCAGGACGGCATGACCCTGCGCGATGCCGCGCGCGACGTGGGCAGGCTCCGCGACGAGGGCGCGCGCGCCGGCAAGCAGCTCTCGAAGCCGATCCTCACGGGCGTCTTCCTGAAGGGCATCGCGGGTTACCTCCGTCCGGGGTTCCATCCCAACGACAACGACCACCGCCGCCTCTACGAAGCGACGCTCGCGCGCCTCACCGCCGAGGGCGTCGTCGGTGACGCCGTCGAAGAGGCCGCGCAGTGACCATCACGTCGTTCGCGGTGTAGCGTGAGACCCATGCGTGATCTCCGCGGCAAGAACGTCGTCGTCACGGGCGCTGCGAGCGGCATCGGCAAGGCCACCGCGGAGCTGCTCGCGAAGAAGGGCGCGCGCCTCTACCTCTGCGACCTCGACGAGACGAAGCTGAAGGAAGCGGCAGCGGAGCTCGGTGCGTCCGTGGCCATGGTTCGCCGCGTGGACGTCTCGAAGCGCGCCGACATGCAGGCGTTCGCGACCGAGGTCGAGAACGCCGTCGGAGCCGTCGATGTCCTCGTCAACAACGCCGGCGTCGGGCTCGGCGGGAACATCCTCGAGACGACGCTCGACGACTGGGAGTGGGTGCTCGGCGTCAACCTGTGGGGCGTCATCCATGGGTGTCACTTCTTCGTCCCGAAGATGGCGGCCGCGAAGCGCGGGCACATCGTGAACGTCGCTTCGGGGCTCGGGCTCCTCGCTGCGCCCGACGTCATCGGATACTCGACGAGCAAGTTCGCCGTGGTGGGCCTCAGCGAATCGATGCGGGCGGAGCTGCATGCGTTCGGCATCGGCGTCTCCACCATCTGCCCCGGCATCATCGACACCAACATCGTGCAGACGACGCGCTACAAGCGCGACGCCGACGCCACGCGTGACCGCGTCGTCTCGCTCTACAAGAAGCGCGCGTATCCGGCGCACAAGGTGGCGAGCGCCATCGTCTCCGCCATCGAGCACGAGCGCGCGGTGGTTCCCGTGTCGCCGGAAGCGTGGGCTGCGTACTGGCTCAAACGGTTCGCGCCGTCGCTGGCCAGCGTGGTGTCGCGGGTCGCGGCGAAGCAGGCCGCTCCGAGGCCAGCCGGTCGCGGACGGTGACGTGGAACACGACTTGTCGTAGCGTTCCCGGCCGTGACGGAGCCGTCCGACCCCCACCGCGATCTCGCGGGCGCTCTCCACGACGTGTCGAACGCGCTCACCGTCTTGCTGGGCTGGGTCGGTGAGGCGCGCGCGCCGGGCGCGACGCCCGAGGCCGTCGTCTATGCGCTGACCATCATCGAGCAGCGCGCGCGCATCGCTCGCGACCTCGCGCGTCACGCCATCGGCAGCCCTCGGATCGACGAGCAACGCGAGCTCGGTGCCATCGTCGAGGAGGTCGGCAAGGCGCTCGTCGTCGAGGCGCAGCGCACCAACGTGCGCATCATCGTGAAGGGCGGCGTTGCCACCGCGAAGGTCGCGGGCGCGCTCGACGTCTCGCAGATCCTCACCAACCTCGTGCTCAACGCGCTCGCCTACGCGCCCGCAGGCAGCTCCGTGGACATCACCACCACCGTCGAGGACGAGCGCTGCACCATCCTCGTCGCGGACGACGGGCCCGGCATCG
>JAYTZB010001532.1:0-4878 GCA_043742085.1 Polyangiaceae bacterium | reverse complement strand
GCGCGCCAGCGAAGCGAAGAGGCGGTCCGACAGGGTCGCGAGGGCGTCCCGCAGGCGACGCTCTCCGAGTGGGAGCCGCCCGCCGACGAGGACGACGATCGTCCGCTGATCCAGGGCGGATCGCGACGCGGTAGCGCAACGCGCGTGACGCCGATGGACGAGGCGCTCACCGCCGTGGCTCTACCCAACGCCACCAACGCGGCCAACGCGGCCAACGAGGCCGACGAGGCCGCCATCACCGGTCGTCCGCGCGACGCCGACGACGACGACGCGGTCGACACCGACCGGCACCCGCGGCTTCCGCGCCTGCCCGGCATCACCGAAGAGGGCGTATCGGCCTCGCCGTCTGCCTCTCCGACCGCGCCGCGTGGACCGCGTCGCGAAGGTCGCGGTCCCGGCCGCCCGACGCGCGAGCGCGCGCCGCGTGAGCCCCGAACCGACGCTGTCTCCGAGCCGCGCGCCGACGTGGCCGCACCCGCGCCGCGCGAACCGCGTGCGCCCCGCGAGCCGCGCGAGCCGCGCGAGCGCGAGCCTGATGCGCGTCCGGCTCCCGATGATCCGAACCTGTCGAACATCTTCCTCAACGTCGGGCGGCGCGACGGCGTGAACCCCGAGGAGCTCCAGCGGATGCTCGCCGAGACCGGCGGCATCCCCGAGGCCGAGACGAGCAACATCCGCGTGCGCGACCGCATCACGTTCGTCACGGTGAAGAAGGAGCTCGCCGACCGCACCATCCAGGCGCTCGCCGGGCAGGTCATCGGCGGTCGCACGGTCATCGCCGAGCCCGCGCGCGACAAGGCCTGAGCCGACTCACGCCGGCTCGAGTCTCGAGTGAGGGGCCCGCGAGCGGGAGATGGCGAGATCCGGCTCCCAGGCCGGGACGGCGGCACCGCAACTGGTGAAAGATGGCGCACCTACATTGGATTTTTCGTCCAATCGGTCTTCCATCGGCGCTCGAGGCCTCCTTCTATTGAGCGCGCCGTTCGACCTCGGGTAACTTTGACTCCATGTCTGCAGTAGCTGCTTCCGCAGCAGGCGCGTACAGCGCGCCGTCTTCGAAAACGTTCCGTTCCATCCTCGAGGCTCGCCGCGGCGAGAATCGGCGTCTCTCGCTCGACGACGCCATCGCCGTCCTCGTCCCCGTCTGCGTGGACCTGAAGGCGCGACACGATCGCGGCGAGCTCCTCTACGTCCATCCTTCGGCCATCGCCAGCGGACCGGACGGCATGATGCGCGTTCATCCCGCGCTGGCCGTGCCGCCGACGGCACCGCGCGATCGCGCGGCGCTCGCGCCCGAGCTCGTGAAGGCGACCAACCCCGGCAATGCGCGCGCGAGCGTCTTCGCCATCGGCGCGATGCTCTACGAAGCGGTGACCGGATCCGCGGTCGGGCCCGGCATGCGCCGTCCGCGCGACGTCGATCCCAGCCTGCCCGAGTCGCTCGAGATGCTGCTTGGGAAGGCGCTCGTCGCCGACCCCGCCCATCGCCCCGATGATCTCGGTGCGCTCGCGAATGCGATGCACCATCTCGCGCCGATGAAGAGCATCCCGCCGCCCGACGTCGACATGGGCGGCCTCGATCAGGCGAACGGGCAGCCGGTCGACATTCGCATGTCGCTGCTGCCGCCGGTCGACGTGCAGTTCTCGATCTCGCCGCCGCCGTCCGGGCCGGCCTCGTCTCCGGGCATGCCCGCGAGCCACAGCTCTCCCAACGTCGGCAACGTCAACGTCGGCGGTCACGTCCCAGAGCTGCGCGTCACGCGCGACCCGACGCGCCACCTCGCGAACCTCAAGGCGCGCCTCGAGTCGGACACGCGCCCGCGTTACGTCGTGAACAAGGAGCGCATGGACCACGGGCCGTTCAGCGCGGTCGAGCTGCTCCAGCAGATCGCGTCGAACCAGTTCGTGGGCGAGGACATCCTCCGCGACGAGCTCACCGGCGTCGCGCAGAAGATCAACGAGTGGGACGAGTTCTCTCCCTTTGCCATGGCCGCGGGCATGCACCGCAACATCGCGCAGGAGAAGAAGGACGTCGCGAAGGTCGAGAGCCTCGAGAAGAAGGCCGGCGCCGCGAAGTTCGTCATCGGCGGCATCCTCGCCGTCGCGCTCGTCACCGGCGGCGCGCTCTTCGTCATGAAGAAGGTCGGCGAACGGCGAGGGAGCGATGGACTCGAAGACGATCCCAACGCCGTCGACCTCTCCGGCGGAGGCTCGCTCAAGGGCGGCAAGAAGGCGGGCGGCACCGGCGGCAAGGGCGGCGTGGGCGGCGCAGCCGGCGGCGGCGGCGGCTACCACGGCGGCGGCAGCTACGAGGCCGCGCTCAATGCCAACAACCAGGAGATCAGCGTGGGCGGCCCGAAAGCCGGCCCCGATCTCACCGACGCGCAGCTCGGGGCGCCGATGCGCAACGCGTCGTTCATCAGCGGCTGCGGCGCCCCCGAGAGCATGAAGGTGACGGTTCGCGTCGCGGTGCAGAACGGCCGCGCGGTGGGCGTCAGCGTCTACCCGAACCCGCCGAACCCCGCCGTCTCGTCGTGCGTCGATCGCCACGTCCGCGCGCTCGGCTGGCCGCCGAACGCGAAGATGGACTTCTTCACGACCACGTACTGAACGAGCGCGTTCGTGCGACGCCCCACGGACGGCTGTGTCACGCCGCTACGGCGTGGCGGCCGACGTACGCTCGAGCTGATGGCGCGTTCAGCAGGCGTTTCGTGCGTCCTGTGATTTCGCGGGCTTCGCCGGGGTGCGATGGAACGACCCCTGCTTGAAGTGTCGCCATGGCACGCAGGGCAACGGCGCACAAGCACGAGACAGCGACGGAAAACGACGAGGGCGAGAGCGTGACTCCGGGCCGCGGCATCTGGTCGGGCTCGATTAGCTTCGGCCTCCTCCAGATCCCGGTGACGCTCTACACCGCCGAGCGTCGTACCGAGGAGATCCACTTTCGCCAGCTCGACAAGAAGGATCTGTCGCCGATCAAGTACGAGCGCGTGAGCTCCGCGACCGGCAAGCCGGTGGAGTGGAAGGACATCGTGAAGGGCTACGAATACGAGCCCGACAACTTCGTCGTCCTCGACCCGGAGGATCTCAAGAAGGCCAACGTCAAGGCGACGCAGACCCTCGACATCCAGGACTTCGTGCCCGCCGATCAGATCGACCCTGCCTTCTTCGAGACGCCGTACTACGTCGTTCCGCAGAAGCGCGCCACGAAGGCCTACGTGTTGCTCCGCGAGGCGCTCAAGAAGAAGAACGCGGTCGCCGTCGCGACGTTCGTGCTGCGAACGCGCGAGCACCTCTGTGCGCTGATGCCGGTCGGCAACGCCATCATGCTCGAGGTGCTGCGCTTCGGTCACGAGCTCCGGAAGCCGAACGACATGCCGCTGCCCGGCAAGGATGAAACGATCGGCGCGCGCGAGCTCGCGATGGCCGAACAGCTCATCGACGGCATGATGACCGACTGGGAGCCCGGCAAGTACAAGGACCGCTTCCACGGCGACGTCATGAAGATGATCGAGGAGAAGGCCAAGACCGGCACGTTCAAGCCCAAGGCCACCAAGGAGCGCGGCGAGATCGCGAACGACGTCGTCGACCTGCTCGACCTCCTGAAGAAGAGCGTGGCAGGCCAAAACGGGCGCACCACCCACGCCAATGACGCGGACGCCAAGACCGCGGCCCACAAGAAGACCGCCACCAAGAAAATCGCGCGACGCTCGACCAAGAAGCACGAGGCTGCGTGATGTCGGACCCCGACGCGCCCGACTCGAGCGGCGGCGACAGCCCCATCTCCCGTCGCGCCCCTCGTACGTCTCCTGCTCGCGCTGCGCGTGGGCGCGCTCGGCGCTTGCCGCGTTCGCCGAGCTCCGTTCGACACATCGAGCATCACGCCAAGCGGAAGACCGCGGTGGAGCGCGCCACGCTACGTATCGCGAAGGCCGTCGGCCTCGTGCGCCCGCTCCGCAAGAAGCCGCTCCCCAAGGATCCCGTGGAGAGCGCGAAGGCCGCGCACTGCCGTTACGTGGACGACTCGGGCCCCGGCATCCGCCGTGTGAAGTCGGGGAAGGGCTGGAAGCTGGTCTCGCCGCAGGGTAAGCCGATCCGCGATCGCGACGTCCTCGCGCGCGTGAAGAGTCTCGTCATTCCTCCCGCTTGGACGGAGGTATGGATCTGCCCCGACGTCGACGGTCACATCCAGGCGACCGGCCGCGACGCCCGCGGCCGCAAGCAGTACCGCTACCACGCGCGCTTCCGGGAGGTCCGCGAGGAGACCAAGTACGAGCGCATGATGCAGTTCGCCGAGGCGCTCCCCACCATCCGCGTCAAGGTGGACGACGATCTCGGCAAGCCGGGCCTCACGCGCGAGAAGGTGCTCGCGACGGTGGTGCGGCTCCTCGAGATCACGCTCATCCGTGTGGGCAATGAGGAGTATGCGCGCGACAACGGGTCGTTCGGGCTCACCACCATGCGGACGCGCCACGTCGACATCTCCGGCTCGACGATCAAGTTCCACTTCCGCGGCAAGAGCGGCAAGGACCACGCGGTCAAGGTCCAGGATCGGCGCCTCGCGCGCGTCGTCCAGCGCTGCAACGATCTCCCGGGCGAGGTCCTCTTCCAGTACATCGACGAGGATGGCCACCGCCACAGCCTCGAGTCGAGCGAGGTCAACGACTACCTCCGCGAGGTCTCCGGCGCAGAGTTCACGGCCAAGGACTTCCGCACGTGGGCGGGCACCGTGCTCGCAGCGCAGGCGCTGAAGGAGCTCGCCGAGTTCGACACGAAGGCGGCGGCGAAGAAGAACATCGTCGAGGCCGTGAAGAGCGTCTCCAAGCGCCTCGGCAACACGCCGACCGTGTGCCGCAAGTGCTACGTCCACCCCCAGATC
>JAYTZB010001531.1:0-3134 GCA_043742085.1 Polyangiaceae bacterium | reverse complement strand
GGGGGAGTATGCGGTTGCACCTGCTAGGAGCGCCGACTGCATCGTCAGCGTGCAGGTTCGGGGGAACGAACTCGGCCAAAAGCAAGTCCTTCCGCTGTTCCACTCGGACAAACCTTTGTCGAGCTTTGTTGCCTTTGCGGCTCGCGGGGTGGTCCCGCAGTCTGTACCTTCGCGGCCGTGGGGGATGGAAAGGTACCGGCGCTCGTGCCGGAGTTCGAGCTCACGTGCCGTCGTTGCCACGTGGTGGTCCGCGCTTGCGCGGCGTGCAGCCTGCCGTTCAACGAGCACGCGCGCGTCGTGTGCCAGGCCGACGGTGGACACGTCCACCCCCAGTGCGCGGCGGAGCGTCGCTAGCGCCGCGCTTTGCCCCATCCCGTGCGCGGCCGCCTCGCGTTCGGGCGCGCACGGATGCCGCATCCCCATGGATGGCCGCCGAAACGGAGGCGTTCGTCTCCTGGCACGCAACGCGCACGGCGCGCGGCCGGAGGTCTCCTCATGAAACGCTCTTACGCGTCGCGTATCTCGGTTCTGTCGCTCGTCTCGGTGGTTGCGGTCGCTGGCGTCTACGGCTGCGAGAAGCCGCGCAGCGAGCCCGCGCCGACCACGACGCCTGCTGCTGCGCCATCGCCTGAGCTTCGGTCCGGCACCATGACCGGGAACGACGGCAAGCCGATGGCCACGGCGACGACGGCGATGACGGCGACCGAGACGAAGGTGAAGGATCCGCTCGCCGCCGCCGACGCCGACATGAAGAAGGTCCTCGAGCAGCTCGGGACGCTCGGCGGCAAGCCGCTCGAGACGCTCTCCGCAGAGGAGGCCCGCAAGCAGCCGACCCCGGCCGACGCCGTGAAGGCGCTCCTCACCAAGGATGGCAAGAGCATCGCCCCCATGGAGGTCGGCAAGGTGGAGGACCGCAAGATCCCCGGCGCTGCCGGTCCGATCGCGGTGCGCATCGTGACCCCGAAGAAGGGCGATGCGACCAAGCCGATGCCGGTCATCGTCTACTTCCACGGCGGCGGATGGGTCATCGCAAGCAACGACGTCTACGACTCTTCGATCCGCGCGCTCGCCAACAAGGCCGGCGCGAAGGTGGTCGCCGTCGAGTATCGGATGGCACCGGAGAACAAGTTCCCCGCCCAGCACGACGATGCGCTCGCCTCGTACGAATGGGTGCTGAAGAACGCGGCATCCTTCGGTGGGGATCCAAAGCGCGTCGCCGTCGCCGGCGAGAGCGCGGGCGGAAACCTCGCTGCCAACGTCTCGATTGCCGCGCGCGACAAGGGCATCCAGATGCCGGTGCACGAGCTCCTCGTCTACCCGATCGCTTCGACGAGCATGGACACCCAGTCGTATCGCGAGTGGGCGAAGGCGAAGCCGCTCAGCAAGGACATGATGGGCTGGTTCTTCGACAAGTCCGAGCGCACGCCCGCCGACGCGAAGGACACGCGCCTCGATCTCGTCAACGCGAAGCTGACGGGGCTGCCGCCGACCACCATCGTCCTCGCGGAGATCGATCCGCTCCACGCGGAGGGCGAGATGCTCGGCAAGAAGCTCAAGGAGGCCGGCGTCGACGTGGACATGAAGACGTACGACGGCGTCACGCACGAGTTCTTTGGCATGGGCGCCGCGGTCGGCGATGCGAAGGACGCGATGGACTACGCGGGTGGTCGCCTCGAGAAGGCGCTGAAGCCGCGCTGAACGCCGCGCCGCGACGGGCCCGACCGGGCCCTCGCCGGCGCGCAGGATCGACGTCGCGCCGAGGCTGAGCATCGTGCTCAACGAGAAGATGGTCGCGAACCACGCGACGCTCGGCCGCTTCCCTCGCGGAACCGCGGGCTCGCGCGCGCGGGTCCTCTCGTTGTCTTGCGATGTCTCGCGAGGCTCAGCGAAGGAGCAGCAACGAACAAGCCATCGCTGAAGTGCCTCTGTTAAAGGCACTTCAGCCCTGCACGAAGTGGCAGCTTGTTGCCCCGGCAATTCCCCACCGTCGCGCCGGCAAGTCTTCGCCTACCGAGCGTCGTTGCCGTCATCGTCGGCGCCACCGCCGCCGAGCGCGTAGTCCCGGAGCGTGGTCAGCGTATCGACCACGCTCTCCTCGGGAGGGGCGGCGGGCATGCCGTCTGCCACCAGCACCGTCACCACCGTGATGTTGTCGTGACCACCGCGCGCGTTCGCGAGCGCGACGAGGTTCGTGCACGCCTCGCCGAGCGAGACGCTCGCCACGAGCACGCCGCGGATCTCCTCGTCCGTGACATACGAGCTGAGCCCGTCCGAGCACAGGAGCAGCTGATCGCCGGTGCGGAGCGCGAGACGACGTTGCGCGACGACCAGCTCCTGCGCCCTGCCGACCGCTTGCAGCACCACGTTCTTCGCGACCGACGACTTCAGCGAGTCGGGGGCGAGCAGCCCCTGGTCGAGCAACACCTGGACGTAGGTCTGGTCCTTCGTGATCTGCGTGAGCACACCCGCACGGAGCAGGTACGCGCGCGAATCGCCGACCTCCGCGGTGATCGCATCCGTCCCGCGAATGAGCACCGCGATTGCCGTCGTCCCCATCCCCTGCCGTCCGGGGTCGTCGGCGGCGCCCAGCACGAGCTCGTTGGCATGCTCGACGGCGGCGCGCAGCTCGCGAGCCGGATCCTCTGCGCGCGACGCGGCCGCCATGTGCGAGCACACCACGTCGACCGCGAGCGCGCTCGCGATCTCACCGGCGTTCGCGCCGCCCATCCCGTCGCAAACGACCAGCAGCATCCCTCGCGGCCCCAGCTCCACGAGCGTGTGCTCGGCGACGGCCAGGCTCTCCTTCGTCCCGAGGTCGACGACGCGGAAGGCGTCTTCGTTGTTCGAGCGAGCAATGCCGACGTCGGTCATGCCGCAGACAGCGACCGTCTGCGGGGCGACCGCGGTCCCCGGCGGGCCGCCCGTGAGTGGAGGCTCGACCTCGACCGTCCCCTCGGCGGCGAGCCGGCGGACGATCTCGACGACGCGCTCTTCTTCGAGACCGCTGAGGCCGACGAGCTCGCTCAGCGTGACCGTTCCGACGACGCGCGAGAGGACGAACCCCTCCTGCGCGGAGAGCTTCACGCCCTGCATGTCGAAGGCCTTCGGCCGGACGGTCTTCACGCTGGCGCGCT
>JAYTZB010001530.1:0-3565 GCA_043742085.1 Polyangiaceae bacterium | reverse complement strand
GCCGACGCGTCGCCCAATCCGCTCGCCATGTACGCGAACCTCGAGATCGCGGTGGCGGTCGCGGCCGCGGCGACGCCGGCGCTGGTGTGGCTCGCGAATGCCGTCTACATCGCGTCGGGCGGCTCGTCTTCCCTCGGCGTCGCGGGCGCCACCCTGGTTCGCCTCCTGCTGACGGTGGTGGTGCTCGGCCCGGCCACGTTCCTCATGGGCGGGACGCTTCCGGCCGCCGCGCGAGCGGTGGAGCGCGCCGATGACGGAGCACGCCGGAGCGTCGCGACGCTCTATGGTCTCAACACGCTCGGCGCCGTGGTGGGCACCTTGCTCGCGAGCTTCCTCCTCCTCGAGGTGCTCGGCACGCGCATGACGTTGTGGATGGCCGCGCTCGTCAACGTGCTCGTCGGGGTGATCGCGCGGTCGCTCTCACGGAGCAGCGCCGCCGTCTCCACCGTTGCCGACGTCGAGGTGAGCGACAGTGCGGCGGCAGACGTCGATAGCGCCGCAGCGTCGCCGGACATCGCGCGCTGGTTCCCACCCGCGGCGTCGGCGCTCGTCGGAGCGTCGTTCATGCTGATGGAGCTGACGTGGTATCGGATGCTCGCGCCGCTGCTCGGCGGCTCTTCGTACACGTTCGGGCTCATTCTCGCGGTCGCCCTGGTCGGCATCGCCATCGGCGGCGCGGTCTACGCGCGAACGAAGATCCCCCCGACGCTTCGCTGGTTCGCGATCACGTGCTCGCTCGAGGCCGTGTTCATCGCGATCCCGTACGCGCTCGGCGACCGGGTCGCGATCGTGACGGCGCTCCTCCGGCCGCTCTCCCGCATCGGTTTCGGCGCGAGCGTCGGCGTCTGGACGGTGGTGGCGGCCTTTGCCGTTCTCCCCGCGGCGATCGTGTCCGGGATCCAGTTCCCGCTCGTGATCGGCCTCTACGGCCGCGGTGCGCGTCGCGTCGGGCAGGACGTGGGCGCCGCGTACTTCGCGAACACGATGGGGGCGATCGCCGGCTCGCTCGTGGGAGGCTTCGGGCTGATTCCGCTCCTGGGGGCGCTCGGCGTGTGGAAGCTCGTCGTCATCTCCCTGGCCGTCGGCGCGACGGTCGCCGCGCTCCTCGACAGCCGCGGGTGGTCGTCCAATCGCGCGGTCCGTGCCCGCCGCGCGGCCACGGGCGCGGTGCTCGCGTGCGTGCCGCTCGCGCTCCTGCTCGCGCGTGGGCCCACGTCGGTGTGGCGGCATTCGGGCATCGGCGCCGGCCGCGCCGACGCGAAGCTCGAACGCGCGGACGCTACTCGCCTCGCGGCTTACCTCGCGTCCGAGGCGCGCGCCGTGCGCTGGGAAGAGGAGGGCGTCGAGAGCAGCGTCGCGCTCGGTCATCTCAGCGGATACAGCTTCATCGTCAACGGCAAGACCGACGGGCACGCGATCGTCGATGCACCAACCCAGGTGATGGGCGGCGTGCTGGCCGGGCTCCTTCACGGCAACCCGAAGACGGCGCTCGTGGTGGGGCTCGGCACCGGGAGCACGGCGGGCTGGCTGGGCGTCCTGCCTTCGATGGAGCGCGTCGACGTCGTCGAGCTGGAGCCGGCGATCTTGCGGGTCGCGCGCGACTGCGCGCCGGTCAACGAGAGCGTCCTCGACAACGCCAAGGTGCACGTCCATCTCGGTGACGCGCGCGAGTATCTGCTCACGTCGAGGGCCCGCCACGACGTCATCTTCTCGGAGCCATCGAATCCCTATCGCGCCGGCATCTCCAGCCTCTACACGCTCGAGTTCTACCGCGCCGTCGCGGAGCGACTGGCGCCCGGCGGCGTGTTCGTCCAGTGGATACAGGGCTACGAGGTCGACGGCTGGGCGGTCGCGACCGCGATCGTCACCATCCATCAAGCGTTCCCGGCCACCGAGGTGTGGCAGACGATGGGCGGCGATCTCTTGCTCATCGGCAGTGCCGAGCGCCGCGTGATCGACGTCGAGCGTCTCCGGACCATGGTCGCGACCGAGCCTTATGCGCGCGCCGCGCGTTCGGTGTGGCGAACCGCGTCTGCGGAGGGCGTGCTCGCGCACTTCATCGCCGGCTCACGGCTGTCGGACCTCCTCGTGGAGCACGCGCTGGGCGCGGTGAACACCGACGACCAGAACTTCCTCGAGTTCGCGTTCGCGCGCGGCCTCGGCCGGAGACGGTCCGTCGACGCCGATCTCATCGATCTCTCGCGAAGGCTCCGCGCGAGCACGCCGGAGACGGTCGGCGCCATCGACTGGGCTCGTGTCCGGGACGAGCGGTGGCTGTCCCAGCAGGCGCTCGGCGGGCTGCTGTCTTCACCGGCCGACAAGGAGCCCATCATTCGCCCGATGATCGCGGCGTTCGAGGAGGGCCGCTACGATGCGGCGCTGAAGACCTGGAAGGCCTTGAAGCGCGGCGGTCACGAGGCGTTCGGCGAGGCAGCGATCGTTGCCGAATGTGCCGCGCGCATCGGCTCCGACGAGGACGTGCCGCTGATCGACCTGGCTCCCCTCCCCGACCGCCATGTCCTCCGCGCCATCTGGCAAGCGCGTCACCACGATCCGATGACGGCGGCCACGCTGGTCACCGCATTCACCGCAGCGCGCACGGATCCATGGCTCAGGCCCCACCTGCTCGCGGCGGCGATGTCGCTCGCGCGCGAGATCGCCAAGGCCGACCCTCGACTGGCCCGCGCCCTCTACGATGCGACGAAGGAGCCCTTCGCCGTCGAGGCGCAGCGTGAGCTCCGGCTCGCCACGGCCGCCGAGGTGGCGGCGACGCTCCCCGATCCGGCGGTCTGCGTGGAGGCGCTCGAGAAGCTCGAGCCTCCCCCCGCGGACCGCGAGGTGCTCGTCCTCCGTGCGCATTGCTATCGCCGCGCCGGACATCCTCGCGCCGCCGCTGCCGAGGAGGACCTCGTCGAGCTCGTCGACCGCGAGGCGCCGCTCGGCGCGTCGATTCCGACGCCGCCGGCTCCGCCGATGCCGCCGACGCCGCCGGTCGGCGACGCCGCGGCGGATGCCGATCCGGGAGAGCGTCCGCGCTGATGGGTGGCCCTCGGTCCGCCACTTGGCCGTGCGTGGGCGCGCCGTTCGCGCTATCGTCACGCGCCGTGGAGGTCGGCTCGAGAAGTGCGCGTTCCCGCGGGTTTTTCCGCGGATTGTCCCGCGCGGCTCGACGGCGAGCTCGCGGCGCGTTCACGGTCGTCGAGCTCATGAACTTCCTGGGCCTCGCGGCCATCCTGAGCGCCATCGGGATGTACTCGCTCTCCCGGTACGTGCGGCACGCCAAGACCGTCGAGGCCGTGAGCTCCGTGACGTCCCTCGCGGGCGCCGCCGCTGAGTATTACAATTCGTCGGACGCGACGCAGCCGACCGGCGCTGCGCCGCACGCGGTCCACGCCATGCGCCACTTCCCACCCAGCTCGCGCGTCTCGGTGCCCGAGGACGACCTCAGCGTTCGCGGCAAGCGGTACCAGTCGAACCTCGCGGACTGGTCCTCGAGCCCGTGGCGAGAGCTGCGCTTCTCCATCGTGCAGCCGCAGTGCTACCGCTACTCGTTCGACGCGGAGGG
>JAYTZB010001529.1:0-1539 GCA_043742085.1 Polyangiaceae bacterium | reverse complement strand
CGGAGCTCGGCGATGCCGACGACGGCGAGCTCTCGACCGCTGGCGCGTTCGCGCGGCTCCGCGGCTTGCGCGAGGTGCGCGGTACGTCGGCGGCGTTCGCCTCGCTTCGCGCCGCAGGGATCCGCATCGCCATCGCGACGGGCTGCTCGCGCGGCGCCGTCGCGGGTGTGATGACGCGGCTCGGCTGGACCGGCCTCGTCGATGCCGTCGTGTCGGCGGAGGACAGCGATGGATGCCGGCCGTCGCCGCTGCTCGTACGCATCGCGATGGCCCGCACCGGAGTGAAGTCCACGCTGCACGTCGCGAAGGTCGCGGACACGCCGTCGGGCCTCCTCGAAGGCTATTCGGCGGGGTGCGGCACCGTCATCGCCGTCCAGAACCTCGACGAGGACGAGGACGACGACCTCTTGCTGTACCCGCACACGCATCGCGTCGAGACGTCGTCTCTGGTCCCGGAGCTGCTGCGGCGCCTGAACCGCCCGCCGATGCGCGCGCACGCGTAGCGATCGCGACGATCAGAGCGAGGCGTAGACCGCGTCGACCAGCCGCATGGCGCGCGGGTCGAGCTGGATGTGCGTCCCGAGCATGTTGGGCACGTAACCGAAGCCGATGCCCGCTACCGGGTCCGCGAACCCGAGCGCGCCGCCCATTCCGGGATGTCCGAAGGCGCCCTCGTTCGGGCCGAACGACGCCCCCGGCTCGCTCAGCATGAAGCCGAGGCCGAAGCGCGTGGGCACGCCGAGGATCGCGTCCTCGCCGTGTGAGCGCTCGGTACGCGCCCGATCGATCGATTCCTTCGTGAGGAGCTGCACGCCGTCGAGGGTGCCGCCCTTGGCGAGCGCGCCGTAGAGGCGCGCGTTCGCGCGGGCCGTTCCGTGCCCGTTGATCGACGGGATCTCTGCGCCGCGCCACGCTCGGCTGAGCGCGATGTCGGGCATGACGAGCGCGGCCGGGTTGGTGAATGCTCGTGCGGCCATCGACTCCGGCGCGCCCATCAAGCGCTGCGCGAAGGTCGGCGACGAGCCCGGCTCACGCCGCAAGAAACGGAGATCGGCGCAGTGCACGTCGTCGGCGGCATCGAGCCCGATGCGCGCGTCGAGCCCGAGCGGACCGGCGATCTCGTCGCGGAAGAAGACGCCCGGCATCTTCCCGGACACGCGACGGATCACCTCGCCGACGAGCCACCCGTACGTGACGGCGTGGTAGCCGTGCTTGGTCTCGGGCGTCCACCACGGCGTCTCCTTCGCGAGCGCAGCGGTCATGGACGGCCAGTCGAAGAGCGCCTCGGGCGCGAGCAGCTCGCGGATGGCGGGCAGACCCGCGCGATGATCGAGGAGCGCGCGAACGGGCAGCTCGCTCTTGTCGCCCTGCGCGAACTCCGGCCAGTACGCGGCGACGGGGCGATCGAGATCGAGCTTCCCCTGATCGACGAGGCGATGCGCGCAGATCGCGGTCCAGCCCTTGGTCACCGAGAAGACGTTTGCGATGGTGGACTCGGTCCACGGGCGCGTCTTCGCCCTGTCCATGAAGCCGCTCCAG
>JAYTZB010001528.1:0-2895 GCA_043742085.1 Polyangiaceae bacterium | reverse complement strand
GAGGATCGCGACGAGCACCGCCGCCTGTTCGATGTCCTTCATGCGCTTGTCACTCGTCGCCCCCCGCAGCTGGGAGACGAGCATCTTGTGGAGCGCGAGGCGCTCCGAACGCGGGATCTTGACCGGCACCACGCCATGACGGCCCATGACGAGCCCGTCGACCGTTTCGGCGACCAGGTAGCGAAGGTGGGGGAGGCCCATCGCGTGGGTGCGAAGCTCGCGCACGGGCAGGACCTTGGGCAGCCGTTCCTGTGTGGGCACCACGAGGTCGACGCGCAACCGATCCCGTCCACGCGTCGTGTACGAAGTCGACGCTTGCTTCCGGTCCAGCGTCGGGATCGCGAAGAGCGGAACCTTCGACTCAGCCAGGATGGACTCGAACGTGGCACCCTCGGCGAGCTCCAGGGACAGCGCACGATCCCGCGCGACGTCGACGTCCTCGGTCGCGAAGGTCGCCGCGCGAGCGCCCGCCTCGTTGAGGCAGGCCGCGTACGCATACGAACCGATGACGAGCGCGCCCGCGCGAAACAACCCCTGGTTCGCGAGCGCAGCGAGGATCGCGCACACCCGGTCGTCGGCGCGCGCGTAACCCTGACCGAACAGGATGCGGGTCGTGCTCGCGATCTCACTTGCGAGTGAGATCTGTTCGCGAATGAGCTCGGCCCGTATCAATGCATCGGCATCCGCGGCTGGGCCGATGTAGTCCGCGTTCTTGGCCCCGAGCGCGTCGTAGTACTGGCGATAGAGGAAGCGGCTGCCCTTGACCTCCCGTTCCGAGACCGACCCCGGTGTGCCCACCAGGAGGAGGCGCTGCTCGCCCGCCAGACGCTTCACCTCCGAGTACGCGGTCTGCAGCAGGAGGGGATGCGGCGTGAAGAGCCGGTTCGTCGCTGCCACATGGCCATCCAAACACGTCTGTTCTCTACTTTCAAAGTTAGAGAACAACCCGATCGACGCGAAGGCGATTCCAGGTACAGGGCTTGGTGCGTACACTGCCGGAGCCATGTCCTCCAAGACGAAGCCTCCCACGCGCCTCTACGCGAAGATCCGCGTCGCCGACGAGGGCGACGGGGTGCGGCGCGTCACGCTGCACAACCCCGAGCGCCGCAACGCCATCGGCCCGCAGATGGTCAACGAGCTGCTCTACGCGCTCGACGACGCGCACGCCGACGAGGACATCCGCACCGTGGTCCTCACGGGGGAAGGCAAGGCGTTCTGCGCCGGCGGCGATTTCGCGCAGATGTCCGGCGCTGCAGCAGACGGGCCGGCGCTCCCGCACAAGGGGGACTACGCCGATCTCCTCCTCGCGATGACGCGCACCGAGAAGCCCATCGTCGCTCGCGTCAATGGGCCCGCGATGGGCGGCGGCCTGGGGCTCGTCGCCGCGTCGACCTTCGCGATCGCCGATCGCGAAGCCACGCTCGGCACGCCGGAGATCAACGTCGGGCTCTTCCCCATGATGATCATGGCTGTGCTCGCGCGCGTCGTGCCGCGGCGCCAGCTCCTCGAGATGATGCTGCTCGGCAAGAAGATGAGCGGTGACGAGGCGCTCGCCATCGGCCTCGTCTCACGCGCCGTGGCCGCCGCCGACCTCGACGCCGCGCTGGCCCAGATCACCGCGGAGATCGCGAAGAAGAGCTCGCTCACCGTGGGGCTCGGTCTCCGTGCGTTCGCCGCGCAGGACGACCTCGATCTCGAGAAGGCGCTGCCGATGCTGCGTGATCGGCTCGCCGAATGCCTCGGCACCGAGGATGCGCGCGAAGGCCTGATGGCGTTTCTCGAGAAGCGCGCGCCCGTGTGGAAAGGCCGCTGACCGTCACGATTGCACATGGACTTTGCGCGCCGCCGGCCCCATGACACGCGCATGGACCGAATTCCCCGTCGCGAGGCGCTGCGGCACCTTGCCATCTTCTCCGCATCCGCCGTCGTTCCCGGCTTCCTCGTCGCGTGCTCGAAGAAGCCCAGCTGCGAGGACGTCACCGGCCTCGCGCCCGCCGACCTCGCGATCCGCCAGCAGACCGCCGCCTATACCGAGGTGGCCGCCGACGCTGCGAAGAAATGCTCTCTGTGCGCGCAGTATCAGCCGGCGGGCCCGAACGCGTGCGGCACGTGCAAGGTCGTGAAGGGTCCCATCAACCCCGAAGGCGGCTGCAAGCTTTTCGTCCCCAAGCCGCCGACCTGAGCTTGCAGGTCGGACGCCGCCGATAGCCGAGGACTCGACGGCAACGCGGCGAGGCACGGAAGGAGGACCTCCACGATGGCGCGCTCGCTCGACTCGCGAGCTTCGGCGCACGTAAGGCGGCCGTGCGCGTGCCACGCGCTGACGTTCGCGGGGCCGGGACGAAGCTCCATCGCGCGCGTCTTCGCGATGGCATGAGCCGCCGCGCTGGCGATGGCGGCGGCCACGCCAGCCGCGCCGAGGCTGCCGCGTTGCTCCTCGCTGATCGCCCACGCCACGAAGCGCCATGCGAGCTCGGCATGCCGCGCCTCGTCGCGGACGATGCGCGCGAGGATGCGCCGTGTCTCCGGGTCGACGGTGACGGCAAGCTGCTCGGCGGCGAGCGCGGCGCCGAGCGTCTCGCCGACACAGCCCTCTTCGGCCGTGAGCGCAGCGAGATCGGCGAGCGACATCGGAGAGAGCGCGTCGTGCACGTCGAGCGCACCGGGGCCCGCGTCTTGCGCGCCGTAGCGCCGCGCGAGCGCGAAGCAATCGCGCGCATGGGTGATCTCGTCGAGCGAAGCGCGCTGCGAGGCAGCAACGAGCTCGGGCGGCGCCGCCACCGAGAGCAACAGCATGCTGAAGCGCGCGAAGGCAGCGATCGATGCGTGCTCCTCGAGGCCGTCGGCGAGCCACGATCTGGCGAGCTCGCGTGCGGTCAGCGGATCGAGCGCGAT
>JAYTZB010001527.1:0-2470 GCA_043742085.1 Polyangiaceae bacterium | reverse complement strand
TCGCGAGAGCCGTTCACGAAGCCGCTCGCGCGCGTGCGCGACGTGGTGCGGGCCATCGATCGCCTCGCCCGCGCGAACGAGAAGAGGAGCGACAGCGAGATGGAGGCGGCTCTCGCCGATGCGGCGCGCGTCGACCCCGAGCTCGCGATCCTCCATCACCGCGCACGCGACATCCTCGGCGGGCGCTTCGAGGCGCACCAGCCCGACGAGCCGTCGACCACGACGAGCACGTCAGCCCACCCGCAGTGGACGGCGCTCCTCGATGCCGTGGTCGCGATGCGCGACGAGGCGTGGGCACGCGCCGCGCACGCGCTACGACGTCTCGCGGAGCTCGCAGAGAGCGGGCAGCGCGTCCCGCCTCATGTGTGGAGCACGGCACAGGCCGCGCTCGGCGCTGGCGACACGGAGGTGAGAGCGGTCGCGGGTCGCCTCGTCGCGGCCATGATGAAGACGACCACCGCGGCGCCTCCGCGCGGATGGCACGCCCTCGCGCAGGCGCTCGCGGTGGTGGGCATGGACGACCTCGCGACGACGGCGCGGCGAGCGGCGGCGGTCGCCAAGGAGGCAGGCGCCGCTGACGCGCTGGCGCTCACGCTCACGAGGTCGGGCTGGCAGCACGCGCTCGCGGGCGATCGCCCTCAGGCGCTCGAGCGCCTTCGAGAAGCGAAGGCGCTATCGCCGGCGGCAGCGGCTCCGGCTCCGGCAGCGGCTCCGGGAGCGACGCCGCCGGCCGATGGCGCGTCGAGAGAGCCGCCTGCTCCGCCTCGAGATCCGGCTTCCACCCGGTCGACGTGATGAGGCGCGCGCCGCGCCGGTACGACAGATACGACCAGGTCCAGTTCAGGAGCACCATCACGCGGTTCTTGAAGCCGATCAGGTACCAGATGTGGATGAAGAGCCACGCCAGCCACGCGATGAAGCCGTGCATCTTGATGCCGCGCGCCTCGGCGATGGCGCGGGAGCGTCCGATGGTCGCCATCGAGCCCTTGTCGAAGTACGAGAAGGGGGAGCGCGGCGGATGGCCGATACTCTCGAGCTCCCAGCGCACCAGCTGCGCGACGTAGCGGGCCTGCTGCATGGCCACCGGGCTCACACCCGGCAGCACCTGGCCCTTCTCCTCGAAGCGCGCCATGTCACCGATCGCGAAGACCTCGGGATGGCCGGGGATGCTGCAGTCCTTGCCGACGACGATGCGACCCTGGCGATCGGTGGGCACGCCGAGGTTTTGCGCGAGCGGATTGGCCTTCACGCCCGCTGCCCACACCACGGTCCCGGAGTCGATGCGCTCGCGGGTGCGGCCGGCGCCGAGACCGGGGAGATCGTCGGCCTCGTCGCCGGACTCGAGCGAGAGCCCCGAGTCGTCGATGCCGACGACACGCACGCCGGTACGCACCTCGGCGCCGAGCTCCTGGAGCTGCTCGACCGCGCTCTGCGCGAGTGACGGCGAGAACGACGGCAAGATGCGCTCGCCCGCCTCGACGAGGATCACCTTCGACTCGCGCGGATCGATGGATCGAAAGTCACGGGCGAGCACGAAGTGCGAGAGCTCGGCGATCGCGCCGGCCAGCTCGACGCCGGTGGGGCCGCCGCCGATGACCGCGAACGTGAGGAGCTTGCGCCGCGCACGCACGTCCGGCTCGCGCTCGGCGCGTTCGAACGCGAGGAGCACGCGCCGCCGGATCTCGAGGGCGTCCTCGAGGTGCTTCAGCCCGGGGGCGTGGACCTCCCAGTCGTCGTGACCGAAGTACGAGGTCTGCGCGCCGATGGCGAGGATCAGCCAGTCGTACGCGAACGTCTGTTGCGCCTCGTTCTCGATGTGGACCTGGCGCGCTTCGAGATCGACGCGCGTCACGTGACCGAGCACCACCCGCACGTTGGCCTCTCCGGCGAGGATGGCGCGGATCGGAGAAGCGATCTCCGCCGGCGAGAGGCCCGCCATCGCCACCTGATAGAGGAGCGGCTGGAAGAGGTGATAGTTCGCGCGATCGATCAGCGTGATCTCGACGTTGGTGCCCGCGAGCGCCTTTGCGGCTTCGAGCCCGCCGAAGCCGCCGCCGACGATCACCACGCGCTTCGTTACGGCTTCCGTGTTCATCGAACTACCTGCCGAGGTTGTGGGGGCGACACCGCGCTGCGTCAATCCGGCTCGCTGTCGCAGACGCGCTCCGGCCGAGTTTTCCGATTCGGCACGGGGGGATCGCCGTCGCGTAGCAGGGCTCGTCCACAGTGACAGCATCCCCAGAAGGAGGAACGAGATGACGACCCTCGAGACTCTCGCCATCGTGCTCGCCGTCTACGGCGTCGTGTTCCTGGCCCACCACGCGACCCAGGCCCTCGAGCGAACGACCGATCGCGGCTGATCGATGCAGTCTACATGGACGCCGCGGCCCACCGGCACGTCCCGACCGATCGGCTGAGGTTCTCGGCCATCGATTGAGACGTGCGCGCTCCCAGCGCCGCGCTATGCGCC
>JAYTZB010001526.1:0-2167 GCA_043742085.1 Polyangiaceae bacterium | reverse complement strand
GGAGCCACGCTCGAGATCTGGGTGAACGGCGTGTCCGTCGGGAGCGGACCCTCGGCGCGCGCCCTCGTGAGCCACACGAAGCCGCTCACCATCGGCGCGAGCCGCGGAGGCATCTACTGCTACTTCCGCGGCGCGCTCGACGAGGTCGCCTTCTACGGCGCCGCGCTCCCCTCCGCCCGCATCGCCGCGCACTTCAAGGCGGGCACGGGAAAGTAGCCGACCGCGCGGGTCACCACCCGCACTGCTCGCCCTTGTTCTGCTCCTTGAGGTACGTGCGCAGCGGCGCAAAGTACTCGAGCATCGCGGAGGCATCGGCCTTGGTCTCGCCGGAGAGCGTGGCGAGGGCCTCGGGCCACGGCTTGCTCTGGCCCAGCTGCAGCATCGAGCGCAGCTTCGCGCCGGCCTCCTTGTTGCCGTAGATGCTGCACGTGTCGAGCGAGCCCTTGTGGCCCGCCGCCTTGCACAGCGCCCGATGGAACTGGAACTGGTAGATGCGCGCGAGGAAGTAGCGCACGTACGGCGTCGACGCCGGGATGTGATACTTCGCGCCCGGATCGAAGTCCGCTTCGGTCCGCGCCACCGGCGCCGCGACGCCCTGGTACTTCGTGCGGAGCGCCCACCAGGTCTCGTTGTACTTCGCCTTCGGCGTCTTGCCGGAGAAGACGTCCCAGCGCCACTTGTCGATCATCAAGCCGAACGGGAGGAAGGCGACCTTGTCGAGCGCCATCTTCATCTGGACGTTGAGGCGGCCCTTGTCGTTGTTCGGGACCTGATCGAGGAGGCCGAGGTTCTTCAGGTACTGCGGCGTCACGCTGAGGGCGAGCGTGTCGCCGATGCCCTCGTGGAAGCCGTCGTTCGCGCCGGCCTGGAAGAGGATCGGCAGCTTGTAATAGTAGTGGAAGTAGAAATCGTGACCGAGCTCGTGATGGATCGTGATCAGATCCTCCTCGGTCGGCTCGATGCACATCTTGATGCGCAGGTCGTCGTTCCACGACACGTCCCACGCGCTCGCGTGACAGACCACCTCGCGATCCTTGGGGCGCACGAACAGTGAGCGCTCCCAGAACGACTTCGGCAGCGGGTCGAGACCGAGCGAGGTGAAGAAGCCCTCGCCGAGCTTCACCATCTTGATCGAGTCGTACTTCTTCTCCTTCAGCTTCTTGTCGACGTCGAGCGAGCCCTGCCCCGGGTACGGCTCGAGCACGTCGTAGATCCCGTCCCACTGCTGCGCCCACATGTTGCCGAGCAGGTGCGCGGGGATCGGCGCCTTCTCGGCGATCTTGTCCTTGCCGTACTTCGCGCGCAGCTTCTTCCTCGTGAAGCAGTGGAGGTCGTCGTAGAGCGGCTTTACCTCCTGCCAGAGGCGCTCGATGTCGGCCTCGAACTCCTGCGGGGTCATGTCGTAGCCGGAGCGCCAGAGCGCGCCCATGTCCGGAAAGCCGATCTCCTTCGAGCCCTTGTTACCGAGCTCCGCGTAGCGCGCGAACTTGTCCTTCATGACCGGCGCGATGGAGTGCCAGCCCTTCCACGCCTCGAGCTGCTCGTCGTAGTTGCGGCTCTTCTTGAGGATGCGCGAGAGATCGTCGAGCTTGAGGCACTTCTGCGCGGGGGTGCCGCCCGGCGTCTTGGGATCGCCGGCGGTGGCGGTGGACGGCGCGGCCTCGCCCTTGCCGTAGAGCGGTGAGCCGGCGGGCGGGCAGTACTGGCCTTTGCCGTAGATGGCGGTCATCGCGGTCTGGAGCTCGGCGAGCTCGCGACGCTCGTCGGCGTTCGACGGAGCCGGGACCACCTGCGCGAGCTTGAGGAGGAGGAGCTCGCGAGCGATCACCGGATCGATCCCCTGTACGCCGTCGAAGCGCTTGGCCTTGGCGATGGCCTCGGTGACGTACGCGGCGGTCGCCTCCTCGCCCGACGCGGAGATGGCCTCGGTGTCGTCGGTGATGAAGTTCTGGTTCGTCCAGCCCGCGCGGTCTCGCGCCACCCAGAGGCGGCGCAGATCCTTGTCGACCTGATCGATGAACGCCTTCGCGTCCTCCGGCGTCGCGCTTCCCGAGGACGACGGAGCTGCGCCGGCGACCTTCGGGCACGGCGCGGCGGGCGCCGGCTCTGCACCACCGCAGCCCGACGCGCCAAACGCGACAGACGCGAGCGGCGCGAGGAGCGCGAA
>JAYTZB010001525.1:0-2879 GCA_043742085.1 Polyangiaceae bacterium | reverse complement strand
TGCGAGCGCAGCCCCACACGATGCATCACGTCCCACTGCTCGATCGGTAGCTCCCAGAACGGAGCCAGCAGCTTGCCGTCCGGAACCGCGAAGGCGTTGTTGACCAGGATGTCGAGACGACCCTGCTCTCGATTCACGCGCGCGATGAGCTGCGCCACCTGCGCGTCGTCGGAATGATCACAGGCCGCCGCGATGCCGCGACCGCCGAGCGCGCTGACCGCCTCGGCGGTCTCGCCGATGGTGCCCGGGAGCGCGCCCTTGTGGACGGAGCGGCCCGTCACGTAGACGGTCGCGCCGGCCTCGCCGAGGCCGAGGGCGATGCCCTTGCCGACGCCGCGGCTCGCACCGGTGACGATGGCCACCTGCCCGGCCAGCGGAAGACTCGGGGGAATGGTGGGAAGGACCGGGCTCATAAGGTGGTCGTATCCGATTCGACACCGAGGAGCACGCGGCCGGCGAGCGTCGTCGCGGTCTGGCTGACCATCAGGTGATGCGTCACGACGTGCGCATCACGGAACTGCCGCTGGAGCGGGCTCTTCGCGTAGATCGCCGAGCCGCCACCCGCCTGGTAGACCAGCGCCGTCACCGCCGCCGACTCCTCGGCCGCGTGAGAGGCGGCGAGCCGCAAGCGCGCGCGCGCGACGAGCGCCGGTGGCGCATCGGTGCCGTCCGCGGTCGCCGCCATCGCCTCCTCCATCGCCTCGAAGAGGAACGCACGTGCCGACCGCAGCCGGGCCTCCGCCTTCGCGACGTCCATCTGCACGAGCTCGCGATGGGCGAGGGTCCGCTTGCTGCCAGGGGGCGTCTTGGTCTTCGCCATGGTGACGAAGGTGTCCACCGCTGCGCGTGCGATGCCGAGCCCGACGGCCGCCACGCCCGACGCCAGCACTCCGAAGAACGGGAGCGTGTATCCTGCATGCTTTGGCTGTCCGGTCAGCAGCGAGAACGTGCGGGCGCGCGGCACGACGACCTCGGTGACCTCGAGGTCGTGGCTTCCCGTACCGCGCAGGCCGCTCGTGTCCCACGTGTCGATGACCTTCGTCTCGTCGGCGCGGAAGAGCACGCTGCGCACGTCGGGCGCGCCGTTGGGCAAGAGCTCGGGGCCGCTGGCGCTCATCACCATGGTGCCGCCCATGCGCCATGCCGAGTGCTCGCAGCCGCTCGCGAACGGCCAGCGGCCGGACACGCGGTAGCCTCCGTCGTCGGTCGCGACGGCGCGACCCATCGGCGCGAAGACGCCGCAGGTCGTCGCGTCGTCGGGTCCGTAGACCTCACGGGCAATGTCCTCGTCGAGGTGCACGCTCATCAAGCCGGAGGTGGCGCCCACCATCGTGCACCAGCCCGCCGAGCCATCGGCGCGAGCGATGGCCTCGATGACCGCGATCATCGTCGCGGGATGCGCTTGCGAGCCGCCGTAGACCTTCGGCACCAGCAGCTTGAAGACCCCCGCGCGAACGAGCGCCTCGACGGCGGGAGCGGGGAGCCGTCGGCCAGCTTCGATCTGCGTCGCCAGCGGCGCGATCACCTCGGCCGCGCCGCGGGCCCGCGCGAGGATCATCTCGTCGATCATCGCTCGAACGTAGCGGCGGTCAGCGCCTTCCGTCGAGCTTACTTGGACCGCCTACGTGGACCGCCTACTTGGACCAGCGATGCGGAGGCTTGACGACGACATGGACGCCCGACGGCGTCGCGGGCTCCGATGTCGCCGGGTGCGCGGACTCGCTGCTCTTCTTTGCGACACCACGACGCGCGTGGACGAGGCCACGTACGAAATCGTCCCAGGCTGTGCGATCGGGCCCGGACAGACCCCAGAACTGGAGACCGACGCCGGGCTCGTGATGCTCGCCGGGCTCGACCGCCTGGCCGGCCGCGACGACGTGAACGGCCATCGCATGAGCCTCGAACTCGCGGTCGAAGAGCGCGACCTTGAGACGCACCAGGGAGCGAAGTGCCGGCGGATCCGTGGTCCGGACGAAGAGACCCTTGAAGCTGACGTCGCTCGTCTCGAGCCTTACGGGGCTCCTCCCGCGGTAGACCACGACGGGGACGCGAACGTCCACGCGGGCTTCTCGCCGCAGGTTCTCGGTGGTCATCGCGTGCAGGTTTCCAAGTTCCGTGCCCCCGCCCGAAGCCACAACGTAGCGGGTTTTCAGGCCGGTGCCATCCGTTGACGTATCCCTAGGCGGATGATCACGCGTCACCCGTTCGGCTTACGGAGAACCGTAGGCAGGAGCGCGCGCCTCCCGTTTCCCTTTCGCTAACGAGGACGTGAGGCGGGGCGCGGCGCCTTCGCTCCGCCGATCAGACCGAGCACGAGCAGCCCCGCGAGAAACCCCGCGAGGCCGAATGCCAACGCTTGCAGCGGTCGATCGCCGTGAAAGGCGCCCTGACCCGTTCCCCACGCCACCCATCCGACGCCGGCCACGAGCGCACCGAGCACGAGCGCCTTCAGCAGCGTGCCGAGCTTGTAGACGAGCCAGGACGGCAGCACCCCGACGACGCCGAGGACGATCGGGAAGACGAGGCGCGTCCTCGTTCCGACGAGCGGCAGCACATGGCCGTGCGCGACGAGCTCGTGCGCCCCGAGGGTCGCGGCGTAGCCCGCGCCGGCACCGGCGAGCGCGAACAGGAGCGCGTAGCCGAACGCGGCGAGAGCGCCGGTGAGCCGCACGGCCCGCTCGGCGGATTTTCTCTTCGCGATCTTCGCCGCCTTCTCGGGGCGTCGCGCCGCCGCGGCTGCGGGATCGAGAGGCGCCTGCGGAGGATCGGTCTTCGCCCGTGATTCTTCGGCGCGTCGCTTGGCGTGCCCGGTCTCGGGGCTCGTGTCCTTGCGCTGTCGCGGCTCGACGGCCACGGGCGGGGGCGTCGCGGTAGCCGCC
>JAYTZB010001524.1:0-5631 GCA_043742085.1 Polyangiaceae bacterium | reverse complement strand
AGCTACCTGTAGCGGAAGCTCAGCTCTGAACGCCGGGGCCGCGGCTCTCGGGGCCGCCAGGAAGCTGGGGCTTCGACCCGGTGTTGGCGGAGCCGGTAGCGCCGCCGTGCATGGTCTGCAGGAGATCCTGGATCAGATCGCGCGCTTCGGGCTTCGTCTTCAGGTGATTGAGGAGGAGCGTCGACGTGTCGCTGAAGGCCTTCTCGAAGTTGATGCCCTCACGCGTGCGTGAGGCCACCTTCTCGCGACCGGCGGCGAGATCTTCCTCGAGCGCCTCGGCGTAGCGCGCGAGCTGCGCGCGGAGCTCGTCGATCTGGCGGCGCAGATCCTTTGCCTGCGCGTCCTTCACCGCGGCCTTGCCCTCGCGCTCGATGAGCGATTCGCGACGCGCCTCGAGGAGCGCCGCCGCTCCGCCGGAGCGCTCGAAGATCGCGCGCAGCGTGGCGCCGTTGCCGCCCTGCTGCGCGGCTTGATCGGCCTGCGCCTTCGCGGTGCCGGCGGCGCGCTCGGCGACCTGCACGAGCTCCCGGAGCTTGGACGCTTCCTGCTGCTCGGACGCCGCCTCGCGGAGCGCGCGCGACTCCTCGTGCGCGAGCTCCTCGACCTTGCGGCCGATCTCGGCGCGGAGCGCGCGACCGCGGCGCTCGAGCGACTCGAGCTTCCGCGTGTGGCTCGCCACTTCACCTTCGAGGCGCGTGGCTCGCGAGGCGAGGTCCCACACCTGTGCGAGACCCGTCTGGATCTCGGGCGGCATATTGCCTGTAGGATACACGCGACTCACCATCCGTGAGAACAGCGCGGCGCGGTTCGCCCACTCGATGACGCCCGGCGACTGCGGGGGCGGCGGCGGCGGCGGGGCCTGGTTCTCCGGCGTGGCCTGCAGCTCGAACGGCGTCGACGGCAGCGCGCGCTGCAGGGCCTTCAGCTCCTCGTGGAGGTGGTGGGCGTCCTGGTAACGCTTGCGGCGCTCCTTCTCGAGGAGCTTGAGCACGACCGCCTCGGCGGCGGGGAGCGTGTCGGGCTTGATCGCCGAGGGCTTCGGCGGCGGCGCGGTGCGCTGCATCTCGAGCAGCGTGTCGCGATCGTTGGAGCGGAAGGGGAGCTGCCCGGTGAGCATCTCGAAGAAGAGGACGCCGAGCGCGTAGAGATCGCTGGGCGGGCCGGCCTCTTCGCCGCGCGCCTGCTCGGGCGACATGTACTCGGGCGTTCCGAAGACCGCGCCCTTCGGCGCGAGTCGCGGGTCCATCGCGAGGTGCGCGAGCCAGAAGTCGAGGATCTTCACGAAGTCTTTTCGACCGCCGCGCGTCGAGAGCAGGATGTTGTCGCTCTTGAGATCGCGGTGCACGACACCGAGGTCGTGCGCACGCGCGAGCGCGGCGCACATCTGCTCGAGGATGTCGACGGCGCGCGAGAGAGGCATGGGGCCCTTCGCCAGCTCGCTCGAGAGCGAGACGCCGACGAGGTACTCCATGACGAGATAGAGCTCGCCCTCTTCCGTCTCGCCGATGTCGTGGATGTCGATGATGTGCGCGTGGTCGACGCGGTTCGCAGCGCGGGCCTCACGGAGCATCCATGCGCGCAGGTGAGTCTCGCCGCGGAGATCGGGCCGGATCAGCTTCAGCGCGACGACACGGTCGATGAGGACGTGACGGGCGCGATAGACGACGCCCATTCCGCCTTCGCCGGCTCGCGCCTCGAGCCGGTACCGACCGGCAACGACGCGCCCGAGCATCGGGTCCTGCGGCTTCGTTACGCTGCGCGAGGTGTTCACCAAAGCTCCTTTTGCATCAATCGCGAGAGAGGCGGGCTCTCACCGCTTCCCGCAAGCCCGTGGGCGACCATGGCTCGCGCGTGCCCAAGAGCGCACGGAAGCTACGGTTTTCATGAGGCTACAAGGTCGGCACGCGGAAAGGAACAGGCCTCCGCGCTGCCCGGACAAGTACGCGCGGGCCGCTCCGGAGCCGCTCAGAAGGAGATCCGCATCACAGGGAAGCGGACCTCGTTGGCCGCGCTCTGGACCGCGTACTCTTTCTTCTCCTTCGCCGAGAAGACCGGGTGCACCTCGGGGACCGGCACGCCGACCCGGAAGCTGGCCGTGCGAAGACCGGCGGTATCGACGCCCAGATTGAGGAGCGAGCCGCCCATGGCCTGGCTGCGCACCTGGGAAGGCGTGCCGCCGCTGCCACCGCCAGCCGGGGGCGTAACAGGAGGAGTGGCGGGAGTCGCCGGCGGTGACGCCGGGGCAGGTGTCGTTCCGCTGGCGGGCGTACCGGTGGGCGTGCTCGGCGCCGCTTCGGCCCCGATGACCGCGCTTCCGCCGGGCTTTCCGGGGTCGCTCGGCGGGAGGTTCTGGACCGGACGGTCCTCGCGAGCGCCTTCGGTCGGGAGGTAACGCGTCTGGTCGAGCGTGACGACGAGCGCGGGAATGATGAGGGCGAGGCCGCCCGCGAGCATGTAACCGGGGACGCGACCGTCGCTCACGGCTTGCTCGATGAAGTAGCCGCCGACGCCGCCGGCGACCGCGCCGCCGCCTGCACCGAGCAGGTACGCCGTGCCGGAGCGGACGCCCGCGATGGCCTCGACGAACACCACGATCTCGGCGCCGAGGAACGCGCCGCCGACGATGCCCTTGCCGTCGGGCTTGACGGTCTCGGCCTGCGCGACGTTCGGAGCGCCGAGGAGCGTGGTCCCGGCCGCGAGGGCCGCGAGCGCAAAGGCGCCGATACGCTTCTTGGTATGGCTACAGGCGCGGCTGTTCGTGGTCGTGGGCATGGTCGTCGTCGCCTCGTCGCTAGAAACGTTGGTGGCTGCAAGCTACCACGACGTTCACCCGTGCCGGAAGAGTCGAGATCCGTGCTAGTTTTCGCGTGTTTTCCGCCCTTCCTGACCGAACCACACCATGCCAGGGACGACCCCCGACCCGATCGCGCCCGTCGCGCTGCGCGGCGCGCTGGTGGCGAGCCTCCTCGTCTTGCTCGCGGCGCTGGTGGGCGCTGCGGTGCGGCTGCTGCCGTGGGTGCTCGATCCGACGATCCCCTGGGCGACGCTTGCGCCGTTCGCGCGGAGCCTGCTCGCCGTGGCGGTCGAGGCCGCGGTGCTCACGGGCTGGCCGGTGGGCTGGGCGATCGCGGCGGCCCGTCTCGTCGAGCGCGGCGAGGCGCGCGTCCTCGCGTCGCTCGGTGAGCGGCCGTCGCAGACGCTGCTTCGCCTCGCGCCGCAGGCCGCCGTCTTCGTGGCGCTGCTCGCGTGCACGTCCGTGGCGCTCGGCCGCGATGCCGCCGCGCCGGGTCGCATCGTGGGCGCGCTGCTCGCCGAGGGCCGGGCCGCGTGCGACGCGCCGCGCGAGGCTCCGGCGACGCATGCGGTTCCGTTCGTCTCCGCGACCTGGCTCTGCGCGCGGGGCGCGGCGCCTCGCCTCGTGGGGCGCACGCCCATCGGCGGCCTCGTGTTCTCGGCGACCGGCGCGAGCGTCAGCGACGATCTCCGGCGGATCGACCTCGACGACGCGCGGCTGGCGGTGGCCGGCAGCACCAAAGATGAGGCTTCCCTCACGTTTCGTGTGCACGTCGGGACGCTGACGTTGCGCGGCCTGGCGCCGTTCGCGCAGGCCTCGTCGCTGCCGCCGTGGCTGCGCGCGCTGGTGGTGACGACCTCGGGGCTCGCCGCGGCAAGCGCGGCCGTGTTCGCGCTCCTCGAGCTGCGCCGCCGTCGCGTCGGCACCGTGGCCGCGGTGGCGATCGGCGCGGCAGGCCCGCTCGCGGCCCTTGGCGCCCTCCGCGGCCTCGAATTACGCGTCCCGGAAGTGGCCTCCGGAGGGTGGCTCTTTGCGTTCGTGCTGGTGCCGATCGCGGCGGTGGCGGCGGTCGCCGCGGCTGCTGCGCTCGCCGCGCTCTTGCCGGTGGCACGGCGTACTGGTACGAAATGAGGACGGTTTCATTTCGCCGCGTGCCATCTCGTCCCGCCGCATTCATCGTCTAGGAGGCCACCATGGGGAGCATCGGAGCACCCGAGCTCATCGTCATCGCGCTGATTGCCCTGCTCCTCTTCGGAGCCGGACGCATCGCCGATATCGGTAAGGGCCTCGGCCAGGGCATCAAGAACTTCAAGCAAGGGCTGAAGGAAGCCGGCGACGACGACGACGCCAAGGACGTGAAGGCCGAGAAGCCTGCGGCCAAGGCGGTCGCGAAGAAGGAAGCCAAGGAAGAGGCCGCCGAGGAGGCGTGACGCGTCGCGCCGAGTTTCGGCGGTGATATGCATCGACGGATGCGCCTCTCCGTCTTGCTCGGCTCGCTCTTCGCCATCGTCGCCTTCGGTGTTGGCCTGGGCTGCGGTTCGCCGCCCGATCCCGTCGTCCCTCCGCCGCAGCCGCGCGCCGCGAATCCGGCGTGGGGCGACACGTGCACGGCGAAGAACGACGAAGCGGATCTCATGGGCTGGGACGCCGGCTCGCGCGCCAACGTCGCGATGATGCGCCGGCAGGGCGTGCTCGCCGTGCGCTTCGCGACCGACGGCTGCAAGGTCAGCCTCCAGCTGATCCCCAACTGCATCGGCGAAGGCAAATACGAGTTCGCTCCGTATCCGGCGACGGAGAAGCGCATCGCGCACGACCAGGTCGAGCTCGGCGCGAAGCTGCCGCTCTTTTCGCTCGACCTCGGCGGCAAGCTGACGAGCGGCCGGGCCCTCCGCACCGACTTCGATCTCGCCGGCATGGCGGCGATCCCGGTGGGCGCGCCGTTCGCGCGCGGCGATCTCCATGGCCAGGGATGCGATCAGGCCACGCACGTGGTGAGCCGCGTCTATCTCGGCGGCTTCGCCATCATGGTCGGCGAGTCACGCTCCATCGAGGCGACGGCATCGGTGTTCGGCCTGGGCGTGCAGACGAGCAGCGTCCGCGACGCCGAGCAGCTCGCCACCGAGGGCAACGCCGAAGCCTGCAAGGCCGCGCAGCGCAGCGGCACCGAGAGCCCCATCTGCTCGGTACCGCTCCGCCTCGCGCTCCTTCCGATCAACGACGCGACCGTCGACGACTACATCGCGGCCAAGACGCACCGGCCGAACCTCGACACCCACGGCTGCGCGAAGGGCCGCCAGGTCTGGAACGGACGCGCGTGCGAGGAGCTGAAGCTCGACCCGCACGGCCACGTCCTCATCGACAGCCTCCGCCTGAACCACTGAGCGTCCGCACCGCGAGGCGGCGCGATCGGCGACGCGTAGCGGCGCCACCGCGGAGGGTGGGGACCCCGGAAAAACGCGTTTTCCGGGGCGGGAGGGCGCGTGCCCTCCCGTGATGACTAGACGCCGTTCTTCTTCATGAACGCGAGGGTCTTCGTCCACGCGTCGGCGGCGTCGGCCTTGTTGTACGACGGGCGGTAGTCGGCGTTGAAGCCGTGCTGCGCGTCGGGGTAGACGATGATCTCGCTCGCGAGCTTCTTCGGGTTCGCGGCGAGCTCCTTCCGCATCAGCTCGATCTGCCCGACCGGGATGTGCGTGTCGAGGCCGCCGTAGAAGCCGAGCACCGGCGCGTGCATCTTGCTGCCGAGATCGAGCGCGGTGCGCGTCTGCAGCGCGTTGGTCGCGTTCGAGAGCGGTCCGTAGAACGCCGCGCCGGCCCTGGGGGCGCCGCCCGGCCCA
>JAYTZB010001523.1:0-1580 GCA_043742085.1 Polyangiaceae bacterium | reverse complement strand
CGCTGATCGCGTAATCGATGCCGCAGACGAGCCGTAGTCGGTCGATTCCGGCCTGGATCGGGGCGTCCGTGAAATCGGCGGTCTCGGTGCGGACCTCGTAGTGCAGGTTTGCGGTCCTCGCGGACGTTGCTGCGAGGGTGGTCTTCACGCGGTAGTCGCCCGCGCCGCGAGTGGCGAATACCGTCCTGGTCAGGCTCTTCGCCGCCGCGTCCGGGGGGTCGTACGTTGCCTCGATCGCGGCGTTCGCCGGGAGCCCGAGCAACAGGCGCGTCCTCACGCCCTGCGCGTCGAACATCTGCAGGGTGCACCCGACCTCGGCGTACGTGTCGACGGGGTTCTCGATGAACAGCTCGTACTCGAGCTCGACGCGTTGGCCGATCGCGAAGGCCGCGGGGAGCATGACGTCGCGAGACGCGCTGCTGTTCAGGTAGCCCCCACCGCGCGCGAGCTTGCCCATCGCTGCGAGAGACGGAGCGTTGACCGCGTGCGCCGGGTCCTTGGAGAGCGTGGCCGGTCCGGCGTCGTTCGACTGCGGATCGAACGCGCCGAGGGTCGTGAAGTCGTCCGTGAAGAGGATCTCGCAGGTCTCGTCCTTCGACCCGCTGTCGACGGCGCTCGCCTCGGCCGCGGCGTCAGGGGTATCGGCGCCACCGTCCGTGGCGGCCGCGGGCTCCGAGGTGAACGCGCCACACGCCGCGATCACCACCGCCGCGCCGAGACCAGCGAGAGCCGCAACACCACGTTCAGAGGGCCTTGATGGCTCGGTCGAGGGTGGTCTTCAGGACCTCGGGGTCCTGAGCGCCTTCGAGCTTCGTGCCGTCGATGTAGAGCGTGGGCAGACCGTGGCCGCCCGCGGTGCGGAAGAGATCCATGTCGGCCTTGATGCGCGCCTCGGTCTCGGCCGAGGTGAAGCACTCCTTGAAGCGCGCGAGATCGAGGCCGTGCTTCACCGCGAGCTGCTCGCAACCGTCGGGCGTCAGATCCGTCGGAGGCGCCGTGAAGAGCGCTTCGGCGATCTCGTCGCCCTTGCCGAGCTTCTCGCCGCAACACGCGGTGCGCGCGGCGTCCATCGCGTGGACATGCATGCGCAGCGGGACGTTCTTGCGGACGATGCGCACCTTGTCCTTGCGCGCCTCGAGCAGCGGCGCGAGATCGGTGTGCGTCATCCGGCAGAACGGGCACTCGAAGTCGACGAAGTCGACGACCGTGACCTTGCCGCGCGGCGTCTTGCGCATCTCGTCGGCGATGGCCGGCGGGACGTCGACGGGGATCGCCTTCTTGGTCATGCCGAACGCGACCGGCGCGAGCACCGCGAGCAGGATCGCGGTCACGCCGCCGGCCAGCTGACCGCGGCTGGCCGGCGGGTCCCAGCCCTTGAGGGCGCGCGCGATCGACAGTCCCAGCAGCACCACCGCCGAGCCGTCGGCGACGGCGCAGAACGGACAGAGCGTCTTCATCTTCGCCTGCACGAGGAGCAGACCGATCGCGACGGTGCCGGCGAACGCCGCGAGCATGGCCTGCGCAATGCGGGCGCGCCGGCCGCTCAAGAGCTGCGCGCAGCCGATGGCGAGGAAGCCGCC
>JAYTZB010001522.1:0-1805 GCA_043742085.1 Polyangiaceae bacterium | reverse complement strand
AGGATAGCACTGGGCGCCCCACTGTCATCGCGATGCGCCGGCTCACGGAGCCGGAATCGCCGGCTCCTCGACCACGTCGAGGCCCACGATCTTCATGAGCCGCAGCGCGTTCGAGCTCTGCACGATGCCCGATCGTAGCTTGTAGTCGAAGGTCATCACCTCGCCGGTGACTTGCTCCTCGAAGTGCACGTTCTTCACGTGGTCGGGCATCTCGGCCTGGAGATCGCCGAGGCCGAGATCATGCGTGGAGACTGCACCCATCGCGCCTTGCGCGAGCAGCTCGCGCAGGATGGCGCGCGCGCCGATCAAGCGCTCGCGCGTGTTCGTGCCGTGGAGGATCTCGTCGAGCAGGAAGAGCACCGTGCCTTCGAGCTCCTTCTTCTTCGCCTTGCGCGCCAGATCCAGCACCAGCTTCAGCTTCTTCAGCTCGGCGTAGAAGCGGCTCGTGCCCTCGTCCAGCGAGTCCGACACCCGCATGCTCGTCGCCACGATGAGGCGGCCCACGCGCATCGACTTCGCGCAGACCGGCGCGCCCGCGTTCGCGAGCACCACGTTGATGCCCGCCGCGCGAAGCAGCGTGCTCTTGCCGGACATGTTCGAGCCCGTGACCACCAGCGCATAGCCCGGGGCCTGGATGGTGACGTCGTTCGACACGCGCTTGTCCGCCTCGATCAGCGGGTGACCGAGGTGCACCGCCTCGAGCGTCTGCTCCGCGACGATCTCGGGGAACACGTGATCGGGCCGCTCGAACGCGAAGCCGGCCAGCGACGCCAGCGCCTCCAGCTCGGCGAGCGCACGGAACCAGCCAAAGGCGACGCGACCCGCGCGCGCCCTCCACGAATCGAGCGCGAGCGCGCACCAGAGATCCCACATGAGCATGGGGCCGATGAAGAAGCGGAATACCTCGTTGTTGCGCGCGTCGAGGAAGCCGACGATGCGCGAGAGCGACGCCATCTCCTTCGTCGCCGACGCGCCGCTCTCGAGGAGGCGCTTCTGGAGCGCGATCAGCGCCGGCGCCTCGAACGGCTCGTTCTCGAGAATCGCGAGCATGCCGGCATAGCGCGAGAGCGCGGTCTCCTTCGACGACGCCGCCTCCAGGTTCGGCGCCAGCCGCGGGCGGAGCGCCATCAGGATCGCAACGCACATCACGAATGGCACGATGAACGCGACGCGCGGGAGGAGGCCCGCCGACGCGGCCACCGCGGTGCCGATGGTGAGCACCGGCATGATCACGGCGACGATGCGCAGGCTGCCCGGCAGGCGCTTGCTCGGCGTCACCGACGACTGACCGGCCCACATCACGAAGGGGCGCGGATCGGGCTTGCCGTCGTCGAGAAGGCTGCCCACCACAGCGAGCTCCTCCCGCACGGTGACGCGCGGGGCGAGATCCTTCACCGCCGCCTGACGCGCGCGGATGGATTCGCCGAAGTCCGCCGCAGGCGTGGCATCGCCGGCGGTCGTGCCGTCGGCGTTCGCGCCCGAGAGCCACCGCGCGAGGACCTCTTCACCGAAGCGCGTCGAGGTCGCGTCGAGGAGCTGGAAGAGCGAAGCCTTGCCGAACACGTCGAGGTCGCCAGCGTAGGGATGCGTCTCGAGCGCCCATTTTTCCCCGATGGACGTGAAGGCGCGCCACTTGCCGGCCATGCGTGCGAGCGCGCGCTCGTGGAAGCGCGCCGCCGCCGCCTTCCGCTCCTTCGCCTCGTGGATGCGCGCGTGGACGACCACGAGCGCGCCGAACGCGAGGACCAGCCCGACGAAGCCGAGCCACGTGCCCGAAGGCAGATGCGCGAAGACGATCGCCGCGA
>JAYTZB010001521.1:0-5142 GCA_043742085.1 Polyangiaceae bacterium | reverse complement strand
ATGCCCTCAGCGGTGGCGAGCAGAAGCGCGTGGCCATCGCGCGCGCCCTCGCGCAGGAGCCGAAGGTGATGCTGCTCGACGAGCCAGGCGCCTTCCTCGACGTGCGCCATCAGCTCGATCTCTACGAGCTGCTCGCGACCCAGGTGAAGGAGCGAGAGCTCGCCTGCCTCGTGGTCATGCACGACCTCAACGTGGCCGCGCAGTTCGCCGATCGCGTCGTGCTCATGAAGGGCGGTCGTGTCGTCGCCGCGGGCAAGGTCGAGGACGTCATGACGTGGAAGACGCTCAAGGAGACGTTCGACACCGACCTCTATTGCGGCGTGAACGATCTCACAGGCGACCGGTTTTTCCTGCCGATGCGCAGCGGCGCGAGCCGAGGCGATAGGAACGCTGCGGCTCAGAGCACCTGACGGACGAGGCGCTCGAGGTCGGCGTCGCTCGTGACGCCATGGCGCACCGCCACCTTCTTGCCGTCCTTCGACACCACGATGAGCGTCGGCAGGTTGTCGACGCCGTACTTGTTCGCGATGGAGTTGTCGGCGTCGTAGACGATCGGGAACGTCAGGCCCTTCTTCTGCGCGTACTTCGCGGCGAGGCCCTCCGCGTCGCTGGTGTTGACGCCCACGACCACGACGCCCTTGTCCTTGAAGCGCTGCGACAGCGCGTTGACGATGGGCGCCTCGGCCTGACACGGTCCGCACCACGTCGCCCAGAAGTCGAGGACCACGACGTGACCTCGCAGCTTGCTCATCTCGAGCGTGGACTGCCCGGGCTCGAGCGGGTTCGCGACGACGGTCGCGGAGAAATCCGCGGCCTCCTCGGTGCCGCTCGCTTTTCCGCACCCCTGCGTGGCGCGCGGCACGAGCGCGAAGCCGGCGGCGAGGCCGACCACCACCAGCGCCATGCGGAGGTTGTGAGCGCGGTCGCTGTTCGAGGTGGGAAGGGGAGCGGCCGTCTCAGCCATGCCCAGGTCCATAGCACGCCACCTCAGGTCGGCTCGTCGACGGTCTCGACGCCCTGCTTCTTCGCGCGCTCGCGCGCTTCCTTTGCGGCCGCGGCGATGCTGAGGATCTTCAGCCCCGGCAGGCGGAGCACGAAGCGCGCGCCGCCGAGTCGTCGCGAGGCAGTCGCCTCGATCTCGCCGCCGTGCTCCACGACCACCTTCTTGACGATGGCGAGCCCGAGCCCGGTGCCGTCGGCTTTCGTCGTGAAATAAGGGTCGAAGATGCGTCCGCGCACCGAATCGGCGATGCCCGGGCCGTCGTCCTCGACCACGATGCGCGCGCCGTCGCCCTCGCGCTCCGCGCTCACCGTGACGTGGCCGAGAACGGCGGCGCTCGCGGTGTCGGGGCTGCTGCCCGGCGTCGATTTGCGCTTCTGCGCGTCGCGGATGGCCTGCACGGCGTTGCGGACCAGGTTGACCAGCACGCGCCGCAGCATCTGCCGATCGAGGGCGACCATGATGTCCTCGCTGGGCACCTCCCAGCGGATCTCCACGTTCTGCGCGGGGATCGGCTCGTTGTCGGCGGAGCCCTCGCCGAGCGACGGATCCTCGAGGTGACCGAGATGCGTCTCGCAATCGCGCAGGAAATCCGAGAGGCTCGCCTCGGCGAGCTCGGCGTGCGGTAGCCGCGCGAAGTTGGAGAAGTTGCCGACCAGGCGCCTGAGGGTGCCGACCTCCTCCTCGACGATCTCCAGCGTTGCGTCGAGCAGCTGGCGATAGCGCGGGTCGTCGCCGACGTACTTCTTGTGACACTCCTGCACGGCGAGCTGGATGGGCGTGAGCGGGTTCTTGATCTCGTGCGCGAGCCGCTGCGCCATGTCCTGCCAGGCGCCCACGCGCTGCAGGAACTCGATGCGGGCGCGTGACTGCGCCATCTCGGCGATCATGCGGTTGAAGGTGCGCGCGAGGTCGGTGAGCTCGTCGGTGCCGGTCACGGGAACGCGCACCGACAGATCGCCCTGCGCGACGACGTTGATGGCGGCGCCGAGCCGGTTGATGCGCTTGGTGAGACCACGCGCGAGCGCTGCTCCGAGCACGATGGTCATCGCGGCGGTGATCCCGAGCAGCAGCGCGAACACGCGCAGGTAGCCCTGGTAGAGATCGGCGCGTGACGCTTCGAGCTGGTGATAGCGCGCGACGACGACGCCGGCGCTCTCGAGCTCGTCCAGTCGCTTGCGCGACACGGCGAACGTGGCGACGAGCATCGGCGCGTCCTCGTCATCGCCGAGCGCGCGTCGCACCTCGAGGCTCTTCTCGGTGGCGGTGTCGACGGGGCGCCCGCGATCGCGACGCGACAGCGTCTGCCCTGCCTGGTCCTCGATGGCGAGCGCGACGAGCTCGGGAAAGTGCGGAAAAACCGCGTCGATCTCCGATTCGACGGTCTCGATGTTGTGCTTCTTCGCGGCCTCGCGGAGCACGGGATCGGCGGCGATGGCGACCGTCTGGTGCTTGAGGTCGTCCTTGATCGCCTTGACGTAGTCCTTGTAGACGTCGACGCCGCGATCGAGCTGCTCGCCGATCTCCGGGTTGAACCAGATGGCCGAGGCCTGGCGGAACATCGACGTGGCCAGGTAGAGCGCCACGACGAGTGGCACCATCGTCGTGAAGAGAATGACCATCGCGAGCCGGCGCTCGGTCTTGCCCGCGAGGGTCTTGCGCAGCCAGTCGCGGACCTGGCTCACGGACCCCACCACAGGAGCTCGAAGCTCTGAACACCGCCGTTCTGCGAGAGGATCACCTCGAGCTTGTCGTCACCGTCGCCGTCAGCAGAGCGACGGAAGATCGGCTCCGGGAACTTGTCGCACGGCCAGAAGGCCGACTTCTCGAACCCCGCTTTTCCCATCCAGATCGCGTGCAGCCCGTGCTCGTTGGGCCCGTGGAGGACCACCATGCGGCCGCCCCCGACGCGCGTGAACGAGAGGTGCTCGAAGCGCAGCTCCTCGAAGCGCTCGGGGCTCGGGAAGTCTTCTCCGACGTCACGGAGCTCCGGGAGGTGCGCGCGGAGATATTTGTAGAGTGCATCATAACGCGGTCGCTTGAGGCGGGGCAGCTTGCGGTCCTCGGCGACCAGCACCGGCAGCTCCTCGGGCTTCGCGCGCGGTACCTCGACGTGCGTGCGATAGCGATCGGCCAGCGTGACCTGCGCGTCGTCCGCGAGCGACTTCAGCCACCAGTGGAAGACGGGCAGCTCGCCCTGCCCGAGATGCGACTCGAGGTAGACGAGACTCTCCCAGAGCGGTCGGCGCACCGCCCAGCGACCGCCGTGCGAACGCACGATGCAGGCCCCGAGGTACGATGCTCCGTGCACCACGAGGTTGAAGAGCGCGTTGTCGGCGGTGCCCGCCGGACCCATTGCCATGAGCCGATCGCGCTGCGCGATGGTGAGCGCAGCGGAGAGGCGATGGACGCTCGCATCGCTGTAATCGAGGGCAAGCTGCTCGGAGGGCAGGCCCAGCGCGACCGCCGCGTTCGACGCGAAGACCGCGGCCGCGTCGTCGAGGTGCGCGAGGACGGTGGCGTTGTTCGCCGGGTTCGCGTCCATGGAACGGGCACGGCCGAGGTCGCTCTTCGCATCCTCCGGGTACAGCGGGAGGAACCATTCGCGAAAGAGCGACTCGGCCGTGACGGACATCGCCGTGGTCTCTAGCCGTGCGCGGGCGCGCTAGCTATCGGAACTAGCTGGATGCAGCAGCAGCGACGAGCACGAACGCAGCGAGCATGAAGATCAGCACTGCCAGCACGAACCCGATGACCGCGCAGATGATCTGCACCATGAAAGCGCTGCCCATCTTCTGGAGCGCCTGCATCATGTGCATGAGATCGTTGCCCTGGGTCTGCACGACCATCTTGAGCGAGTTGCCGACACCCATGAACGTGACGCCGATGACGATGGCGATGATGCCCGTGGGGAGGTAGCTCGCCATGCTGGCGTTCGCGACCGCGCCGCAGCTCGCCAGACACTGGAGCGCGCCGATGGTCGTGGAGATGATTCCCCAGAGCTTCGCGCGGCTCGCGGTCTTGTCGATGATCGAGTTCTCCATGTCGTTGAACTCGTAGTTGCCGTACGCGCCGGACATCATCCCGGGCGCGCCACCCATGCCGCCCATCTGGGGCGCTCCATAGGGGTTCTGGGAGAAGCCCATGCTCGGGGGCGCTCCTCCATAGCCGGGCGGCGCTCCTCCTGGCGGCGGCTGTCCATAACCACCACCACCACCTGGCGGTGCACCGTATCCTCCTCCCCCGGGCGGGGGCTGCCATCCACCCTGCATACGTGCCTCCTGGCTCTCGCGCGCGTTACTACGACGTCACGAAGTACGGAGTAGACCACGTGCGCCTTCCTTTTCCAATCTCGGCTAGGTTGATCAAGTGCTCACGGCGGATGTTCGCTTCGAAGGTTGGACCACCGAGACGTGGACTCGTTTCCTCGACCTCTGGAAGCCGCGCGCCACGCCCGATCGCGAGCCGACGCGCCCGCGCGGCGGCGTCATCGCCATCCACGAGGACGGACGGCTCCGGAAGCTGATGCACACGAAGACCGGGCGGCTCGATCCGCGCGGTCCGTGGCCCGTGCCGCTGCCCGAGCTCGCCGAGACGCACCACGCGAGCTGGGCGCTCGTCGCCCGCGCGGGCGCGCTCGAGGAGCTGATGGAGCGCTTCGGAGCGCGATTGAAGCGTCATGACGACATCACGTCGCAAGCGTTGCTCGTCGTGCAGATCGTCCGCGAGATGATGCAGGAGGGCGCGATCGAGCGCTGGCCGAAGCGCCTCCAGGGGGTGCCGCCGCCGAGCGAGCCGATGGTGCGGCGTGCGCTCGACGCGGTCTGCCCCGACGGCCACGCGATGGTGCTCGGCCTCTTCCGTCACGGCGAGCTCTGGACGGCGGGTGTTGCAAGACGCCGCGGTCAGGGCTTCGACGTGCTTGCCGGCCCCGAGGAGCTGGTGCCCCGCATGGGCGTCCTCTCCGGGGACTGGCGTCGCGACTATCGCCATCTCGCGCGCGCCGTCGAGGAAGAGTACGCGCCGGTCGCGATGGGCTGCTTCGCCGAGGTCGATCGGTTCCGCGAGCTGCAGGTCGACGCGCGTCCCGGTGCCTGGGGTCGGGCATCGGTGGTGCGCGATCTCATCCTCTCGCCGATGCC
>JAYTZB010001520.1:0-3621 GCA_043742085.1 Polyangiaceae bacterium | reverse complement strand
TGCGTCGCGGCCTGCACGCGAATCATCTCCGGAGTCTCGGCGGGGTAGACCACGCGGCCCGAGAGCGCGCGGAACATGAGCGCGCCGGTCGCCCAGAGGTCGGTCTGCGCATCCACGAGCGAGGTCTCGCCGCGGGCTTGCTCCGGCGCGAGGTACGCAGCCGTCTCCATCGCGCGGCCTCCAGGACCAGCGCGACCGGCCACGCGCGTGCCGTCGGCGAGGCGCGCCGTGCCGAAGTCCATGACCTTCACGATGCGATTCTGCGTCACGAAGACATTCGCGGGCTCGATGGCGCGATGCACGATGCCCTTGCCATGCGCGGCGGCGAGCACGTCGAGCAGCTGGCAGCTCAACGGAACGAGCTCGCTCGACGGAAGCTTGCCGCCGTTCGCGACCATCAGCTGCTCGAGGGTCTGGCCCTCGAGCAGATCCATGACGAGGAACACGATGCCATCCTCGGTCGCGTCGTCGTCGAGGATGCGCACCGCGCCGGGGTGCTCCACCTTGTTCGCGACGTAGGCCTCGCGGACGAAGCTCTCGCGGACCTCCTTCGAGGCGGAGAGCTCGGTGTGGAGCACCTTGATCGCGACGCGATTGCCGTTGCGATGCGTGCCCGCATAGACGGCAGCGGTGCTACCCACGCCGACCACCCGTTCCAGCGTGTACCGCTGGCAGAGCGTGCGGCCCACGCGCGCCTCGAGCTCTCGGCGAAAGCTGTCTTCGTGGCTGGGTTCGTTCGACATCGGTGCGAGCATCGTACACCCCGTGGCTACGCACGCGCTCGCTTCACGAGCGCGATCATGGCGGCACGGACCTCGTCGCTCGTGGCGACGGGCTCGTCGAAGGCGAGGCGCACCGCGCGTGGACCGGCGGGCGTGACGAGCGCGAGCTCGAAGCCGTAGCGGTCGACCGCGGTCATCGTCGCGGCCGTCGCATCGGCGACGCCCGCGAGCCTCGTCGCATATGCGAGCACCGAGTCGCCGTGGTCGTCGTTCATGTGCGTGATCACGCCCTTCGCCGACGTCGCAAGCGGATCGGGCTGCGCCGCGCGGTAGTCGTCCGCCGTCACCCACGACATGCGGCCGAAGCCGCCCACGTAGCGCAGGGACTCCGGCTCGAGGCGGAAGAACGCGAAGTCCTCGAAGTCGACGTAGTACGAGCTGCTCGGCTGCTGTGCGAGGAAGACCTCGCGTACGGCGGGGCGCTCGTCCGGCGCGACGATGGTGCAGCGACCGAGGATGGTCACGCGACCCACGGCGAGCGGCTGATCGTGCGCGTCGAGCGGCTCGGTGACGAGGATCGAGGCTTCGGGCCGCGCGTGGAGATTCTTCGTGTGCTCGGCGAGCGTGGAGATGAGGAGGAGCGGCCGGCCGAGCGCATCGCTCGCGACCGTCACCAGCGAGCCGTAGGGAAAGCCCGCAGGATCCCGCGCGACCGTCGAGAGCGTCGCCGATCGCGCGAGGGAGACGAGCGTGCGGCTCCTCTCGGCGTGGCTCGGAGCGCGGACGGCCGGACCGGCAGCCTCGTCGCGTGAGGCAGGGCGCTGGTGCTGATCGGGCATGGAACGGTGGTACCCGAAACGGTCCCCCAGCGCCCGGCATCAGAGCGCTCCATGAAAACCCGCCCGGTCCTCGATCCCAAGCGCATCGCTCCTGCCGCGGCCGAGAAGCTCCGAAGCTTCCACGTGGAGGTCGTCGAAGAGGTGGTCGCCGCCATCGCCGATCATGCCGTGGTGGTGGTGGGCATGGCCCAGAACCCGCACGTGAAGAACGTCCGCAACGCCCTGAACGAGGCCGGCGTCGAGTTCCAGTACCTCGAATACGGAAGCTACTTCTCGGAGTGGAAGAAGCGCCTCGCCATCAAGCAGTGGAGCGGATGGCCGACGTTCCCGCAGGTCTTCGTTCGCGGCGTCCTCATCGGCGGCGAGGAGCTCACGAAGGCCGCCATCGCCGACGGAACGCTTCGCGAACGCGCCGAACGCGCCGAGCACGCCGCTGCGGCGAGCGGTAACGGCGCCGTCACGGCCTGAGCATCCGCTATCCTGCCCTCGGGCATGAGCGTCGAGGATCCGAGAGAGACATTCGAGCGTCGCCTCGTCCGCGAGATCCTCGGCGCGGAGCGGGTGCGCGCGCGCCTCCTCTTCGCCATTCCCACCATCGCGCTCTTCGCGCTCGTGATCGTGGGCGGCGCCTATCCCGAGACCGTCGCTTCGCTCCTCCACGGGCGCATCGATACGGCACCGGTCGGGCTGTTCCTGATCATCGTCGCGGGCTTCGAGCTCTACGTCCTCTTCTGGATCCGCGGGCTGCTCGCGCGCGACGAAGCCCCCAAGACCGGCCGGCGATACGTCCATGCCTTCGTCGAGACGAGCATGCCCACCGCGGTCATCCTCTACTACGCCACGGGCGACGGGCCGGTGCAGGCGCTCTTGATGCCGTCGGCATTCGTGTATTCGATCTTCATTCTCCTCTCGACGCTCGGCCTCGACTTCTTCCTGTGCACGTTCACGGGTGTGGTGGCGGCCGGCGAATACGCGCTGATCGCGTTCCTGTGGGGGACGGGCGACACGAGCGTCGTCGAGCCCGCGCTGTCGTCCGTGCCTCATCACCTGGGCAAGGCGATCGTGCTGCTCGTCAGCGGCATCGCGGCCGGGTTCGTGGCGCGGCGTCTGCGCAGCAGCTTCACGAGCGCCATCGAGTCGGTCGGCGAGCGCGCGCGCATCGTCAGCGTGTTCGGGCAGCACGTCTCACCGGAGGTCGTCGAGCGACTGATCGCCGGCAAGACCGAGGTGAAGAGCGAGACGCGCACCGTCTGCGTCATGTTCCTCGACATCCGGAACTTCACGGCGTTCTGCGAGGACAAGAGCCCCGAGGAGGTCGTCGACTATCTCAACGACGTCTTCGAGGCGACCATCGAGGCGGTGGTGAGCCGGCACGGCATCGTCAACAAGTTCCTCGGCGACGGCTACATGGCGGTCTTCGGCGCGCCCATCCACGAGGACAACGCCAGTCGCGCGGGCGTCGATGCCGCGCTCGACATCGTGGCGCGGGTCCAGCGGCTCGTCGCCGACGGCAAGATTCCACCCACCGAGGTGGGCATCGGGCTGCACACCGGAGACGCGGTGGTCGGGAACATCGGCTCCGCGCAGCGCCGCGAATACACGGTGATCGGCGACGTCGTGAACGTCGCGTCGCGCATCGAGTCGCTCAACAAGGAGCTGCGCTCGCGCGTGCTCGTGTCCGACGAGACGTGGACGGCGAGCGGGCGCGATGACGTCGAGGCCATCGCGCACGAGGCCATCCACGTGCGCGGCCGGCAGCAGGCGGTGCGGATCTGGCAGCTCGCGTGAGGAGGAGGCGTGACGAGGCTGGGGTGCCGGTCAGGCGTTCGACGTCGGCTCGGAAGCAGCGGTGCCGTCGGTCTTCGGCTCGTCGCCACCCGCGAGGACGATGTTGAACTTCGGCGGGCTTCCCTTGGGCAGCTTCTTCTCGTTGAACTGGTAGCCGGGCCGTCCGCCCTTCTGCTTCGCCAGGTTCTGCTGCATCACCCAGAAGTTCGCGCGCGCCTTTTTTGCGTCGTGTTTCGCAGCCACTTGCTCTTCTCCGTATGCCGCTCGCGGCG
>JAYTZB010001519.1:0-1804 GCA_043742085.1 Polyangiaceae bacterium | reverse complement strand
GGGCGGCCATGATTGGCCTCTCGCGTCTCGAAAAGTCGTATGGCGGACGCACGCTGTTCGAGAATGTCTCCGTCCAGCTCAACGCGGGGTCGCGCTACGGCCTCGTCGGCGCGAACGGCTCAGGTAAGTCCACGCTGCTCAAGATCATCGCCAGGGACGAGGCCGCCACCGGCGGATCCATCTCCATCCCCAAGGAGGCGCGGCTCGGCGTCCTCCGCCAGGACCGCTTCCTCGACGACAGCGCGCCCATCCTCGATCTCGCGATGAAGGGCGACACCGTGGTGTGGGACGCGCTCTGCGAGCAGAGCCGCATCGTCGATCACGGCGCAGATGCGAGCGGCCTCGCCGATCTCGAGGACGTCCTCCGCGCCCACGACGGCTACACGCTCGAGGCGCGCGCGTCCGCAGTGCTGGAAGGCCTCGGCATCCCCTTCGCCATCCAGAAGCAGCCGCTGTCGACGCTCTCCGGCGGCTTCAAGCTCCGCGTGCTACTCGCGCAGGTCCTCGTCGCCGGTCCCGACGTGCTCCTCCTCGACGAGCCCACCAACCACCTCGACATCCTCTCCATCCGCTGGCTCGAGACCTTCCTCGTCGACTACGAGGGCTGCGCCGTCGTCATCTCCCACGATCAGCGCTTCCTCGAGGCCATCGCCACGCACGTCCTCGACGTCGACTACGGCGCGGTCACGCTCTACACCGGCAGCTATGCCGCGTTCGCGGTGGAGAAGCGCGCCACGCGCGAGCGCAAGGAAGCCGAGATCGCCCGCGCCCAGAAGATCATCGCGGAGAAGCGCGCGTTCGTCGATCGCTTCGGCGCGAAGGCCTCGAAGGCCAAGCAGGCGCAGAGCCGCCTCAAGCAGATCGAGAAGATCGAGGTCGAGGAGCTCGCCGAGAGCAGCCGCGGCGCGCCGCTCTTCCAGTTCCCCATCGAGCGCCAGAGCGGCAAGGACGTCCTCGAGCTGACCCGCATCAGCAAGGCCTACGGCGACAAGAAGGTCCTCGAGAAGGTGTCGCTCGTCATCCGGCGCGGCGAGAAGGTGGCCATCCTCGGCGCGAACGGCCTCGGAAAATCCACGCTCCTGAAGATCGTGGTGAAGCGCCTCCGCGCCGACGAGGGCGAGGCGAAGTGGGGCTACGAGGCGCGCGCGGGCTACTTCGCGCAGGACCATGCCGACCTCCTCGACAACCCGAAGGCCACGCCGCTCGGCCTCATGCAGGCGGCCTGCCCCACCGAGCCCGAGTTCGCGGTCCGCGGGCGCCTCGGCCGGGTCCTCTTCTCGGGCGGCGACGTGACCAAGAAGATCGGCACGCTCTCCGGCGGAGAGGCGGCGCGTGTCGTGTTCGCGCGCATCATGGCCGAGAAGGCCAACGTGCTCGTGCTCGACGAGCCCACCAACCACCTCGACATGGAATCGATCGAGGCGTTGACCGCCGGCCTGAAGGCCTACGAGGGAACGCTCCTCTTCGTCTCCCACGATCGCGCGTTCGTCTCTTCGCTGGCCACGCGCATCGTCGAGGTCACCGAGAACGGCTTCCGCGATCGCCCGGGCACGTACAACGAGTACCTGGCGAGCGCCGGTGACGATCACCTCGACGTCGATGCCGTGGTGCTGAAGGCCAAGAAGGATCGCCGGCCCGTCGCCGCCGCGTAGATGTCTTCTGCGCCGACTCCCGCGCCGTCGAAACGGATCGGCGACCTCGCGCTGATCTTCCGCTTCGCGCTGCGCTATCCGTCGCGCATCGTCGCGGCGGGCGTGGCGCTGCTCGTGTCGTCCGGCGCGACGCTCGCCATTCCCAGCGGCTT
>JAYTZB010001518.1:0-2865 GCA_043742085.1 Polyangiaceae bacterium | reverse complement strand
GCCGTCGAGCTCGGGGATGACCGTCGCCGGGAGGGCGCCCATCTGCGCTTGCCCGGTGAACAGCTCGCCGAATGCGTTGCCGACGTGAATGCTCTGGATGGCGCTCGCGTCGAGCGAGGCATCGGCGAGCGCACCGAGGGTCACCTCGCGAACGAGATCGGCGAGCTCCTTTCCTTCGCGCGCGACGTTGCGCGAAAAATCCGTCTGCGCGCCGCCCAGGAAGAACACGGGCGAGGCGCTCACGGGCACCCGTCGAAGCGCATCGAGGCGAAGAAGCGATCGGCGATGGGCTTCAGCTCGCCGACGTTGGAGAGCGCAGCGGCGGCCGTCACCACGTAGACGCGGTCCTTGTGCACGGTGGTCATGCTGAAGGCGCGCCACGGGAGCCGCTCTCCGTTGAAGGTCGCGACGCTGTCGATCTGCCACGCATGCCCGGCCAGGCCGGCCACGCGCGCGGGCGTCGACTTCGGCGGCTGCAGCTCCGAGGCCTGGAACCCGTCGGCCCGGCTCGCGCCATGGAGGACCTGCGCGAACTGCGCGGTGAACGTGGTCATGAGCTCGTCGCGCACGGCGTTGGCGTCGCTGCCCTCGGCGGCCTGCGTGCTCACGGTGAAGGCGGGATCGTACGAGACGGTGCCCGAGCGCAGCTGCTTCGCGCCGTGGAAGGCGAGGCCGCCGCCCACCGCCGCCGCCTTCGTCGAGCCTGCCGGCGCCTCGACCGTGAGGCACTCGAGGCTCGCGCGTTCCGGAGATGCCGACGCCGACGCCGCCCCATGCGGTGACGCATCGCCCGGCGTGGGCTCGGCTCGCCGCGAGCATCCGGCAGCGAGGAGCGCTGCCGCGAGCACGAACAGCATGGACGGGGCTGCGCGCATCTTCACGTCGGTGACGCGTAGGCCTTCTTCCACGTCGTCTTGTAGTCCGCGACCTCGCGGTCCCACTTTGCGTCGTCCCAGCCGAGCTCGGGCTGCGCGATCTTCTTGATCTCGGCGATCTGGTCGAGGCCGGCGTTCGGCAAGAGGAGCCCGAGACGCACGCGCCGGAGCAGGAGATCGGCGAGCGTCACCACCGCCTCGGAGCGCGCGGCGATGCGGAGCTCGCTCCACAGCGCGATCGAGCCGGGAATGGCGTGCGCGAGCTTCTTCTCCGCGACGAGGTCGGTGACCTCGGTCCCGAAGCGTCCGATGAGGCGGACGCGCGCCGCCTCGTCGATCGACGAAGGCCATGCGACCTCGTCGGGACCGGCGTCGAAGATGCGCGTGCGCTCTCCGAGCTCGCCGAGCTCTTCCTCGACGGCGGCGAGCGCGTCGCGCGCCATGACCACGAACGTGGTGAGCTTGCCGCCGCTGATGGTGAGGAGGCCGTCCTCCTTCCAGATGGCGTGCTCGCGCGACTCCTTCGACGGGTCGGCCTTTCCGGTGTCGATGACGGGACGAACGCCCGACCACGTCGAGATGACGTCCTCGTGGGTGAGCTCGAACGACGGGAACGCCTTGGTCGCGGCCTCGAGGAGATACTCGGTCTCGTCCTGGCTGATCGCGGGCTCCTCGTGGAGGTCGCCGTGATCGACATCGGTGGTGCCGAGGATGGTCACGCCCTCCCACGGGATGGCGAACACGGCGCGCTGATCGCGCGGATGAAGGAGGCTCACCGCCTCCGGCAACGGCAGCCGGTCGGCCTTGAACGTGAGGTGGCTGCCGCGGATCTTGCGGAGGCGCTTCTCCTTGCCGAGCTCGCCGCGCAGCTCGTCGGCCCACGCGCCGGTGGCGCTGATGACCACCTTCGCTTCGACCTCCACGGTGCGCGCTCCACCGTCGGGGGACATGTCCTTCAGCACCACGCCGCGCACCTTGCCGTCGGCGGTGCGGAGCAGCTTGTCGGCGCGCACGTAGTTGATGGCGGTGCCGCCGTGACGCACGGCCTCGCGGAGGACGCGGATGACGAGACGTGAGTCATCGGTCTGCGCGTCGAAGTAGCGATAGCCGCCCTGCACCTTCGAGCCGATGAGCGGCGGGATGCGCTTGATGATCTCGTCCTTCGACTGCGCCTCGTGCGCCCACTTCCACGCGAGCGCGTCGTACATGGCGAGGCCGACGCCATACATCCACTTCGGCATCTGGTCGCCCGGGAAGGCCGCGAGCGAGAAGCCGAGCGGATCGACGAGGCCCTTGCCCTCGGCCATCAGCGTCTCGCGCTCCTTCACCGATTTGCGCGTGACGAGGAACTGTCCTTGGCGCAGGTAGCGGAGGCCGCCGTGAACCAGCTTCGTGGAGCGGCTCGAGGTGCCCGACGAGAAGTCCTGCGCCTCGACGAGGAGCGCCTTCTTCCCGTGACGCGCGGCCTCACCGAGGATCCCGGCGCCGGTGATTCCGCCGCCGATGATGATGAGATCCCACTTCTCTTGCGAGGCTCCGGGCCCGCGCAGTCGACTCCATACCTCGTCCCGATAGCCGCGCGTCAACATGAGATCGCCAGGTTAGCAGGGGGTGCGGGGCCTTGTGCGCTTTGGTACAGTGCTCTCGCGTGAAAAGCGCGGAGGTCGTCATGTCGGTCATGGATAATGTCGTTCAGAACGGCCCGGTCGATCCGCAGCACAAGTCGAATCCGCGCGTATCACGCGACTCGCTGAGCGGTACCGGGCCCTTCGCCGAGCTGAGCAGTCTCCTCGCCAAGATGAAGGCGGCGCAGCGGAAGAGCGGCGCGCCCGACTACGACACGCGGATCGACCATCTCGACAAGCTCGAGCGATCGATCATCGCGCGGAAGCACGACATCGCGAAGGCCATCGGCATGGACTTCGGCGTTCGCTCGAAGCACGAGAGCCTCATCGCCGAGGTGATGATCGTGGTGAACGCGATCAAGCAT
>JAYTZB010001517.1:0-3176 GCA_043742085.1 Polyangiaceae bacterium | reverse complement strand
ACCGCGACGCTGGTCGCCGCGCACCTCGCGCGCCAGAAGGTGTCCGCGGCCGACGAGATCCTTCGCGCCCATGCGCTCGCGCTGGCGGCTCGCGGTGGGGTCAGCGCGGGAGACGCGTCGGAGGTCCATGCGCGACGTCGTGCGCAGGCCCTCGAGCGTGGCGACCTCCCGCGCGCGTTCGGCGCCGCGATCGACGAGGGCCTCGATGCGGTCTTCGAGGGAGCCGACGCCGACGCCATGGACGATCTGCTCGTCCGTGCCGGCGCGTTCGAGACGCTGGCCGTACGCCTCGAGATCCGCGCCGAGCGCGCGGCATCGGCATCGGCATCGGCATCGGCATCGCGAGGGCGCGTTGCGGCGCAGAAGTGGGCGGAGCTCGGCCGGCTGCTCTCCGGTCCGCTCGCATCGAACGACCGCGCCATCGAGGCGTACGCGCGTAGCGTCGCCGCCGACGCCACGAACGCCGATGCGGTCCATGCGCTCCACGCGCTCGCGCTGAAGAGCGCGGCTTCGGGCTGGGTCGTCGAAGGCTTGATCCGCGCCGCGATGGGCGGCGCGGCGCATGGCGGCTCGTCCGACGTCGCTGCTCGCGTGAGCGGCGCTCGTGCGCTCGCGGTCCTCGCCGAGGAGAGCAACGACGATGCGCTCGCGGCATGGGCCCACAGCGTGGTGGCCGAGCTCGACGGCGGAGACGAGCGCGCCCGCACCGCGCTCGCCCGCCACGCGCCCGCCGCGCGACGTCGCGACGAGGAGACCCAGCTCGCCGAGCGCACGCTGGGGACCTCGGCGGAAGGTGGCCGCGTCGAGACGCTGATCGAGCTCGTGCGGCTCTTGCGAAGCGCGCCCGACCGCTCGCGCAAGCTCGCGAGCGCTCTCGAGGAGCTCGCGACCGCCCGCCCCGAGGACGACGCGCTCTTCGCGGAGGCGCTGCGCATCGCCGAGCGAACGTCGGATTTCGCGGCCGTGGTGAGGATGTGTCGTGATCGGCTCGCCCGCGGTGGTGCGCCGCCACGCGTGAAGCTCGCGCTCGTGGCCGCGCTCCGGCGCGCCGGGGACATCGGCGAGGCAGCGAAGGCAGCGGCCGAGCTCTTCGACGCGTGCACGCCGTGGGCATACTCGGTCGCATGGATCACCGCGGCGTCTGCGGGCGATCGCATCACGCGCGCACGTGCCCTCGCCGCGCTGGCTCCGACGTGCGGTGCTCCCGTGGTGGCAGTGCTCGCCGCCGTGGCCTCGGAGCAGCTCGCCGCGGCCGGAGAGGTCGCCGAGGCACGCAAGGCGGCCGAGCAGGCGTGCCGCGCCGATGCCGACGATGCGCGCGCCATCCGCGCGCTCTCGGCGGTCGTGCTCACCACCGAAGGACGCATCGCGACGACTGCGCTCGAACGCGCGGCTGCGGTCGGCGGACCAACCGCCCCCCTCTGTCTCGGGCTCGCGCAGGCCTTCGAGAATGCGGGCGACGCTGCCTCGTCGATCGCCTGGGCACGTCGCGCCGTCGCGCTCCGGCCGGGTGACGCCTCCATCGTGCAGGCCCTCATCGATCGCGCCACGCGTCTCGCCGACGAGACCGCCCTCGCGGACGCCATCGCCTGGCTCTTGCCGCAGCCGGTTCCCGCGCGCGTCACTGCCGATCGCCTCGCGCCCGCGCTCCGCAGCCTCGGCGCGCGCGATGCTCCGCGTGCGGCGCTGCTCGCGCGCCGCGCGCTCGACGTGCTCGGGCCGCGGCACGCCATGCTGCGCGCCGCGATCGAGGAGGTCGCCGATGCAGCGAGCGACGGCGGGCTCCGCGCCCGGGTGGTCGAGCGCTGGATCGCGGCCGGGGCCCCGGCCGCCGAGCGCGGCCCGCTCCTGCTCACGCTCGCCGAGCATCATCGCGCGGTGGGTGACGTCCAGCGCGAGCTCTCCGCCTACGTGCGTGCCGCGCGCGCCGGCGTCGATCTCGCGTCGGTTCGCGAGCGCATCGACACGCTCCATGGCACCCAGCAGGCGCCCGATGCCGAGCTGGCGCTCCTCGAAGCTCGCGCGGAGCTCCACCTCGACGAAGGCCGCACCGATACCGCCGCGCAAGCGTTCCGGGAGCTCGGCGCCGCGCTCTGGGACATGGCCGATGACCGGCCGCGTGCCGTCCAGGCGTGGCTGCGGGCGGCGCAGCTCGACTCGGCGAAGGGCTACGCCACGCTCCGGCGCGACCTGTCGACGTTCGCGGACGCCGGCTACGCGGTCGATTGTCTCGCCGAGCTCGTCGAGCGCGAGGGCGATCGCGCGCGCGCGGGTATCATCGCCACCGAGGCCGCGCGCGCTGCCTTCGAGGGAGGCGCTTATCCGCGCGCCATCGCGCTCGCGCGCACGGCGCTCGAGCGACACCCGTCGCACGCCGAGGCGCTCGCGATCGCCGAGATCGCGAGCGAGCGGATCGGGCGCCTCCACGAGATGTCGCCCATCTACGACTACGCCGCGCGCGGAGCGCTGGGTCGCTTCGGACGGCGTGCGGCGCACCATCGAGCAGCGCGCTTCTTCGAGGCGCACGCCCCCATGCTCGCGCTCAAGCATGCGGCGCAGGCCTTCATCGCGGTGCCCTCGGAGGGGACGACGCTCACGCTGCTCGAGCGAACGGCGGAGCGCGCACAGCGCCGTTCCGTGGCGGTGCGCACCGTCGAGCACGTCGCGGAGCTGTCTCGCAGCATGAACATCCGCGCGGCGTGGCTGCTTCGCGCCGCGACGCTCACCTCGCGCGATCTCGAGGGCGCCCGACAGCGGGTCGATCTCCTCTTGAAAGCGGCGGTTCTATCGCCGAACCCGGTCACCCTCGGGATGCTCTCGGTGGCCGCGCGTGAGCTGGTGTCGCTCGCGCCCGACGACGGCGAGGCGGTCGCGATGCGCCTGGAGCGCGCGTCGGACTCGCTTGCCAAGAAGCTCGAGGGGCCGGACGGCGCGCGTATTTCCATCACGTTCGCGGAGATCGCGCTCGACCTCTTCGAGGACGCGGCGTGGGCCTGGCGCGCCATCGAGCGGGCGCTCGACTCCGATGCCGACGTCGACGAGTACGTCCGTCTGACCAAGTTCGCCGACGCGCTCGCGCGTGCCGAGGGCGCGAACGAGAGCCTCGCGCGCGTGGTCGCGTCTTGCGACAAGCCGTACTCGAACGTGGGCGTCGCGCTGCTCCGTCTCGTCGGGTC
>JAYTZB010001516.1:0-4220 GCA_043742085.1 Polyangiaceae bacterium | reverse complement strand
TCCGCGAGCGAGGCGACGCGGCTGACGATGGTCTCCGGCGTGGCCGTGAGCGCCACTACTGTCGCCCTTTCAAGGGCCTTGTGGCGTACGCGGGGCAGGGTGACCGTTCCGCCTCCGAAGCCGATCACGCGCGGCGTCGGGTCGTCCAGCATGGGAAGCACCAGCTGCGTCTCGCTCTCGCGGAACCGCGCCTCGCCGATGGTCGCGAAGAGCTCGCCGATGCTCTTGCCGCTCTGCGCGACGAGCACCTCGTCGGTATCGACGAAGGGCACGCCCATGCGCGACGCGACGATGCGTCCGACGGTGCTCTTTCCCGTGGCCATGAAGCCGCTCAGCACGAGCGGCCTCGTCCAGCGCGCGGCCATCAGAACGCCTCGATCTGCGCGCGATGCGCGTCCACGTTGCGGACGAGCTCGCGCACGGAGTCGCTGCCGAGCTTCTCGAGGAGGGCGTCGCACAGCGTGATGGCGACCATGGCCTCGCCGACCATCGGCGCCGCGGCCTCCGCGCAGATGTCGCTCCGCTCGAGGACGTCGCGCAGATCCTTGCGGTCGTACTTGATGCCGCCGGCGAGGTCGGCGTGGCCGGGTCGCAGCGTGGAGCCGTCCCGCACGCCCCCGCCGAGCTCTACACGATCGGTCTCGATCTTCATGCGCCCCCCGCGTCCGTAGCCGCGCTGGCGGCGGGCGAGATCCTCGTCGATATCGGAGGCGAGCATCGGAAGACCACCGGGGATGCCCTCGACGAGCGCGACGAGCCTGGGCCCGTGCGACTCGCCCGCGGTCATCCAGCGAAGGCGCGACATGCGGTGTCATGGTGCCAGAAGACCGCGCCGTTGTTGGTGGAGAAAGACGGCGCCGTTCCGCGCGGGGCCTCGGTCCCGTGGTACCGTCTGAAGCGTCCGCGCCTCTGGCGTGGGTGATAGAGTGATCGCGCAAAATGGGCTTGGGGTTCGACAAGTACGAAGGCCTCGGCAACGACTTCGTCCTGGTCGAGGCTGACCGCGAGGACGCGGTCTCGCCGGCTCTCGCCCGCGCGCTGTGCGATCGCCGGTTCGGCGTCGGCGCCGACGGCGTCCTCCTCTTGCTCCCGCCGCGGACCAACGCGGCCGACGCGCGCATGAGGGTGCTAAACGCCGACGGCTCGGTCCCCGAGATGTGCGGCAACGGCCTGCGCTGCGCGGTATTGCATCATGCACGCAGTCACGGACGTCGCAGCGGCGAGGTGGTGTTCGATACGGATGCGGGACCGAAGGCGTGCGTGGTCGACGACCAGGAGGGCCGGGGCCTCGTCACCGTCGACATGGGCGTCGTGCAGGTGACGGGCAACGTCACCCTCGAGCTGGACGCCGGCGGCTCGCGCGATCCCTGGGAGCTCACCCTCGCCGACGCCGGCAATCCGCACGCGATCACCACGCGCGCCGCCACGCGCGCGGTCATCGACGCCGTCGGACCACAGCTCGCGACGCATGCGCGCTTTCCCGCGGGCACCAACGTGGAGTTCGCCGTCTACCGCCAGGGCGCGGTGGACCTCGTGGTCTGGGAGCGAGGCGTCGGGGTCACGCATGCGTGCGGCACCGGCGCGTGTGCGACCGTCGCGGTGGGCGTCGCGCGCGGCCTCGTCGCGGCGGGCGAAGAGGTGACGGTCAACCTGCCCGGCGGACCGCTGTTCGTGACCCTGCGCGCCGACGGGCACGCCATCATGCGCGGCCCCGCGCGGCACGTATTTTCCGGCGAATCGTCGGTCGGGAGCGCCGCATGAGGGAGGGGCCCCTTCGCGTCCTCATCATGATCGCCGACGAGGACGTCGCGCAGGCCGTCGAGCGCGTGATCCGCGAGGAAGGCGATGCGTTCGAGCGCGCCACGTCGATCGACGCAGCGGTCGCGAGCGCGACGGCGGTGCCGGTCGACGTCGCCTTCATCGATCTCGCGGCGGATGGCGGCGCCGCGCTCGCGCTCTGTCATCACCTGCCGAGCATCTGCCCGGGCGTCGCGCTGCACGCGCTCGTCTCGCCGGAGCAGCTGGAGCGCGGCGCCGAGGCGCTCTCGCTCGGGGCCGCGGGCGTCATCGTCTCGCCACCGAACGGCGATGCGCTGGCTCGTGCGCTCGCCGACGTGAAGGCCGAAGCGGTGCGCAAGAAGCAGGTCAATCTCCTCGAGGAGAAGCTCGTACGCGAGCGCAAGAAGCTCGAGACCTACGACCGTCTCGTTCGCTTCGCCCGCGGTGCGGCGCAGTCCGACGCCGTTCGCGCCATCGTCGACGGCGTGTCGCAGATCAGCGGCGCGCGCGGCGTCGCCCTCTACGCGACGTTTGGCGACTCCGAGAGCGAGCGGGTCCGCCTCGCGGCGGTGGGCAGCGCGCTCGATCTTCCGGCCATGTCGCAGCCCGCCGACCTCTCGCGTCTCGTTCAGGCTCGCCATGCGCGCGTGGTCCCGCTCGTGACCGGCGGCGGTGAGCTCGGCATCCTGGTCCTCGAGCACGTGCCGGCGTCGTCGGAGTCCGAGATCGCCAGCGTCGCCGATCTCGCCGCCGCGATGCTCTCGCTCGTCGATCGCCATGACCAGGTGGACGAGAGCGTGCGCGTGTTCCCCCCGCGTCACTTCCGCACCGTCGCCGACCGCATGCTCACGCTCGCGTCGCGTCACGATCGCCGTGCGAGCGTCATCGCCATCACGCTGCCCGGTCCGGATCGACCGAATCGCCGCGAGGAGGCGACGCTCGAGATCGCCGACATCGTCCGCAACACCGACGCGCTCTGCGGTACCGAGGACGGCGACCTCCTCGTGTTCCTGCCCGAGACGACCGGAATTGGCGCCCATTCATGTCGGCGACGCATCGTCGCGCGGCTGATGGGCGAGCGCCGCGCGCGACCCAAGGGCACTCTCGCGCGCGCCGAGGGACCGCGGAGCAAGGGGCCGGCGCTCTGCGTCGGCGTCGCCACGTTCCCGCACGACGGCTCGACGCTGAAGCGCCTCATCAAGGCCGCGCGGACGCGCGCATTCGACGACAGTCGCTCTCCGGTGCACACGCTCGGTCTCGACTCGATGCCGCTGCAAGAGGTGGTCGATGCGCTGATCGCGCGGCCCATGCTCGACGCGGGGCCTCGCTCGCCTTATCCGCTCGACGTCGCCGGCTCCGCGCTCTTCGCGCTCGTCGCGCGCGCCTGTCGCGAGGCGCTCCGCGGCGGCGAGACGTGCGTGATGACCACGCTGCAGCCGGGCCTGGGCGTGGCGGCGGCGGCGCGTCAGGTCACGCTGCCCTTGGTGCTCGACGTGCGCGCCGAGCCGGGCTGCGCCAACATCGAGGCCATCGTCATCGAGGCCGAGCACGGCGCCTGGGTCTGCTGCGGCCGCCTCATCGGCGAGCGCTTCCGCGGCGTGCACTGCGCCGATCCGCTCCTGGCCGACGTCCTCACGCGGCGCATCCAGGCCGCCGGGAGCGCCGATGCCGGGTAGCCGCGTCCTCCTCGTCGATCACGACGTCGACGCGCTTGCGCAGCTCGCCGCCAAGCTGCGCGAGCGCGGTATCCGTGTCTCGCTCGCGAACGGCTCGCAGATGGCGTGCGAGCGCGCGCGCAGTGGCGGCTACGACGTGGTGCTCGCTGCCCGCGCGGTGGCCGAGCCCGAAGACGGCGCGATGGGCGTCATCGATGCGCTGAGCGTCGAGCTCGCGCAGGTGCCGCCGCTCCTTGTCCTGCACGATGCCGGCGAAGGCGAGGGCGAGCCCACCAGCGAGAGCCGGGTACGGCGCGACGACATCGAGCGCATCGTGATGCGCATCGAGCAGCTCACCAGCGCGCGGTCCGACTCGGGAGCCCGGACCAGCCACGCGAGCCTCGCGCCGTCGGCGCACACGCTCGAGAACGCGCCGCTCGCCGACCTCCTGGTCGTCCTCTCGACCGAGCGGCGCTCGGGAACGCTCACCGTGACGACGCCCAAGGGGTCCGGTGAGGTGCGCCTCGTCGAGGGCGACATCGCCGATGCCGTGTACGTGCGTCTCGAAGGCAGGAAGGCCATCGCGCGCATGCTGGGCGAGCGCGACGGAACCGCGACCTTCGCACCGGGCGCGCCCGCCATCATGCGACGCATCCACGAGAGCACGCGGACCCTCGTCACCGAGGCGCGAGCCCTCGTCGAGCGGGCTGCAACGCTCCGTGCGCAAGCCGGCGACCTCGTCACGAGCACGCTGCTCGCGGTCGACGGCGCGAGCCCCGACAGCCT
>JAYTZB010001515.1:0-1634 GCA_043742085.1 Polyangiaceae bacterium | reverse complement strand
GGGACCACGTGAGTCTGCGAAGCCCGTGAGCGTAACTGCACTTCGTAAGGGCCGAGCACCTTAAACACCGCGCTCCCTCAGGTCAACGTCGGAAGGTGCGATACATGCCTCAGGACACAGCTTTCCCACAGCTTTCCTCGCCTCCGCCCGTGAAATCGAGCTCTTCCACGTTGTCACCGCTCCTTGTCGCAGTTACCGAGGGGGCGTGCCGCGCGCGACCACGCCCGTTCTACCGCCGTGGACGCGCGCTCATTACATGGGCATCGACGAGAACGGCATGGGCCCGCGCCTCGGTCCCCTGATCGTCACGGGCGTGCTCGCCACCGTCGACGACGCCGGCGCAAAGCTTGTCAGCTCGCGACCGCGAGGCGCTGTCGCAAAGCGCATCGGCGACTCGAAGAAGCTCGTCACCTTCGACGACAGCGCCCTCGGTGAAGCGTGGGCCAGGGCGATCGCCGTGCGCTCCGGGATCCACGCGCGCACGCCGGGCGAGCTCCTCGCCGCGATCGGCCTCGACGGCGAGACGACGCTCCAGGCGCCCTGCCCTTCGCATCACGTCGATCTCTGCTGGAGCACCGAGGGCGAGTCGTTCGCTGCCACCGACGAGATGGTCGCCGCATGCGCGAAGGATCTCGATCGCCTCGCTGCCAAGGGCGTCGAGGTCCGACGCGCGCGCGTTGCGATCGTCTGCACGAAGCGGCTCAACGACGCCGTCGAGCGCGGGCTCTCGCGCTTCGACGTCGATCTCCACACCATGGAGCGCCTCACGCTCGATGCGCGCGACGAGGTGCGCGACGAGGTCTATGCCCTCTGCGGCAAGGTCGGGGGCTTCGACTTCTACGGTCCGCGCTTCGGCCCGCTCGCCGGCTATCTCCATACCGTGCTCCTCGAGAGCCGCGCGCGCAGCGAGTACCAGGTGCCCGGCGTCGGTCGCCTCGCGTTCGTTCGCGACGGCGACGACACGCACCTCATCATCGGTCTCGCATCGCTCGTCGGGAAGTGGGCGCGCGATCACCTCATGCGGCGCGTCGTCCGCTACCACCGCACGCACGGCGCCGCGTACGGAGGAGCCGACCTCGCCGAGGCGAGCGGTTATCACGACCCCGTGACGACGCAGTTCATCAACGCGAGCGCGCTGACCCGCAAGGACCGGCGCATCGCGCCTACCTGCTTCGAGCGCGCCGCGCTCTACTCTATTTCTTCGCCGAAGAAGCTCCCGAAGGCGAAGGCGAAGGCGAAAGCGAAGGCGAAAGCGAAGGCGAAACCGAGCCCGCGGCCGCCGGCGCTCCCCCGTCTCCGCCCGCAGGCGCTGCTCCCGTCAGAAGAGGCCTGAGCTTCGCGGTCGCCTCGTCCTTGGTCAGGCGCGCCTTCTGCTCCTTCTCCGCCGCGCCAGGGCCGCCTCCACGGAGCGCGTACTCCTCGTCGGAGATCCCCCAGATGGCGTTGCCCTTGCGCGCGACGAGCAGCTCCACCTTGGGGCCGCCCTCCTTGCCGGACACGATGACGTGTGCGGCCTCGTCTCCGAGCCCCGCGACGGGCAGCGTGCCGGGCTTCGACTTGATGGTCTTGAACGCATCCTTCGCCTGGTCGGCGTCGTCCTTGAAGATCACGAGCGTCCGCCAGCGACGATCGCC
>JAYTZB010001514.1:0-2094 GCA_043742085.1 Polyangiaceae bacterium | reverse complement strand
CCGGCGGCGCCGCCTGCAGCGCCCGCGCCCGGGAAGGAGCTGACGGCGTTGGTCTGGAGCGGGATGTTGTCGCCGACGTTGATCTCGGCGTCCTCGTTGTCGAGCGCGAGGATGTGCGGCGTGGAGAGGAGGTCGGAGTCACCGGTGCGCGCGAGCGCCTGGATGAACGTGCCGAACGCGGGCACCGAGATGCCCGTGCCGAGGAAGTTCTGGGATCCGGAGATACCGGGGCCGCGGACGCCGAGCGCGAAGCCCTGCAGCGCGTCGGGATCGGTGGGTATCGGAGGGATCGTGTTGGTGATCTTGTTGCCGCCGAAGATGAGCGAGTCGTTCGGCTGATCGAACGCGAACGGCGCGCCGCCGTGGAAGCTGATGCCGAGCGAGTCGGAGCGCTTCAGCTGGAGGTCCATGATGACCGCCTCGATGAAGACCTGACGGCGGGGCTGATCGAGCCGATCGATGACCGAGCGGAGCGACGCGTAGTCACGCAGCGAGGACGTGACGACGATCGAGTTGGTGGCCTTGTCGGCCGAGACCTTCACGCCGCCCTCGAAGATGCCGGCAGCGGCCTGCGAAGGCTGCGGCGCAGCAGCGTTCCGGCCGCCGCCGCCGGCGGGCGCCGCGGAATTGGTGCCGGTGATGATGTCGGTGAGCGTCTTCGTGAGCTCGGTCGCGTCGGCGTGCTGCAGCGGGAGGACGTGGATCTCGCCTTCCCCCGTCTGTGGAACGTCGATGCGCTTGATCAGCTCGAGGATGCGGAGATACGCGCGCTCGGTCGACACGATGACGATGGAGTTGGACCGATCGTCGGCGACGATCTTGGCCACGTGGAGATCGCCTCCGACGCCCGAAGAACCGCCGCTCGGCGTGGTCGAGCCGCCGCCGGCCTTCGGCGTGGAGGGAGCGGCGCCGCCGCCGCCCTTCACGTCGAAGAGCTCGTTGATGCGCTTCTCGACGTCGCTCGCCGATGCGTAGTGGATGGGCTCGATGAAGATCTGGTCGCCGCTGGAGCCGACGTCGATCTCCTCGAGGATCTGCATCATCCGGCGGATGTTCGTCCCGCTGTCGGTGAGGATGATCATGTTCCCGGGGCCGTAGACAGTGATGTCGGCCTCCTTGGACTTGAACTTCCCGAGCACGTTGGCGGCATCGTCGGCGTTGATGTGGCCGAGGCGATGCATGCGCGTGACGAAGCGGTCCTCGTTCGGCGAGCCCTGCGCAGAGCCGTAGATGGGCGTTCCCTGGGTCGCGACCGCGTTGGTCTCGACGATCTTGAGGAAGCGTCCGTGCGGGACGACGGTGAGACCGTTGGTCTCGAGGATGGAGAGGAACGCCTGATACGCCTCGGCGACGGTCACCTTCTGCGGTGAGTAGACGGTCGCCTTGATGTTCTTCACCTTGCCGCCGAAGATGAAGCGCTTGCCGGTGAGCTGCGCGATGACGCGCACCAGCTCGGCGAGGTCGGCATCTTCGAGCGAGAACGCGACGCGGTAGTTCGGGCTGCGGGGCTCGAACTCGAGCGCGTTCTCGAACTGCGTGAGCGCCGTCGTGTCCGACGGAGCCTTCGCGGCGGGTGCGCCGGCGGTGCCGCCGGCGGGCGTCTTGCCGAGCGCGCCGGCGGCCGGAACACCGGTGCCTGGCGTGACGGCAGGCGTCGTCGCTGCGGGCGCCGGCGTGGCGGGTGCCGCGGGCGTGCCCGCACCGGCCGCAGCCGCAGCCGCACCGGCAGCGTTCGGATTGATCGGCTGTACGCGGTCTTTCAAGCGTGGCTGCGCATGCGCGAGCCCCACCACGAGTGGAACTGCGGAAGCTGCCAGCAGAAGAATGTGCCTGTGTTTCATCGTGCTCGAGAGTGCGTATGCGTATTCGAAGCGGTTGCGAGAGTCAGATCGAGAGAGGCTTCTTGGCGTTCGGCGAGACCTCGGACGCGGTCTCCTTCGAATCACCGCGCGCGCCCACCGCGCGACTGGTGACCGCGACGGCGAGGACGCTGAGCGCGCCGACGAAGAGGACGCAGGCACCGACGAGGACGGCGACGGTGCGCAGCGTGCGGCGCACGAGAGTGGTCTCTACGATCCCGTGCTGTTTCGTCAT
>JAYTZB010001513.1:0-3599 GCA_043742085.1 Polyangiaceae bacterium | reverse complement strand
CGCCGGCAGCACGACGTGCGTCGCGCGCGAGTGCCACTGACGCCATCGCTTCATCAGTCACTTAGGTCATCGAAATCCCCCGCCCGGTCCGGACGTCCGGACGTGGCGGTTCGGACGTCCGGACGGGCGGGTCAGGTCTCCGTCAGTTGCAGCTCGGCCCGCAGCTCGAATCGAGGCACGTGACCACGGCGTCGAGCTTGGCGGCTCCCGTCGCATGCGCGGTCGCGCAGGCAGTGGCACATGCCTGATCGCTGCACGCGTTCAGGCAACCGATGAATGCCGTGCAGTCGGCGTCACCGACGCAGGCAGAAGACTCCGAGCAGCACTGGGTATCGATGCAGGTATCACACGTGGCAAGGCCCGACGAGAGGCCGCACGACGCGGGCGATCCCGGTGCCGGCGGAGGCGGCGGAGGAGGCGGCCCACCGGGCACACAGGCCGGGCAGCTCGTCGTCACGCACGTCGAGAGCGCGGTGAGCTCCGTCGCGCCGGCGGGGTGTGCGGCCTGGCATGCCGCTTCGCACGCCGAATCGGTGCACGCATCGAGGCAGCTCATGAAATCGCGACAGTCGGCGTCGTTCACGCACGCATGGACGTCGCCGCAACACGTCGCGTCGAGGCACGCGTCGCACGTGGCGGCCCCGCCCGAGATGACCCCGCCGCACGCGCCAGGTCCGCCAGGCCCGCCAGGTCCGCCGGGTCCGGACGGAGGCGGACCTCCGCACGCCGACGAACAGCCCGCGTCCAGGCAGCTCAGAAACCCGTCGAGCTTCGCGCTCCCCGCTGCGTGCGCGGCATTGCACGTGCCGAGACACGCGTCGTCACTGCATGCGTCGTAACAGCTCACGAGCGCATTGCAGTCGGCGTCCGCAGTGCATGCGGCGCCTTCGGTGCAACAGGTGCTCGTCACGCACGCGTCGCACGTGGCGTCGCCGCTCGTGAACCCGCACGTGCCCGGTGCCCCGCCGGAGCGAACGGTCGACGGCATGACGACGCCCTTCGCGGCGCCGGTCCCGAAAGAGAGACCCTTGACCGCCGCGAGCTTCGCCGCGCCGGGCGTGACGACGACCGACAGCTTGGGCGTGTGCTTCGAGGCGCCGGGTTGCGCCTGCGGCATGGTGGGTGAGCCGTCGGGCTCGGATGGGGCGCTCGAAGAGCACGCCGCGACCGCAAGGAGCAACGCGCCCCCGAGACAGAGCCCGCCGCCGTTGATCATCCGTTTCATCGCAATCCTCCAGGACATGCCGCGCCAGCAGGCCCGCAGATGGAGCCAGGCTCTCGTCCGCGCCCTACGGCGACCTCGTTTCGTGGTTTCCGCCTTGCGCGCGCGACGCGAGGGCAGGCGAGCGAAGCTGTGCTTCCCTTCGTCGCGGCTATGAGATGCAGAGCCCGGCCGATCCATTCGCGAGGATCGAACGACAATCGTGCCGTGCGTTTCCTGACGCCGCCGGACGGGCGCAGAACCCTGCCAAGCGGGTCGGGCTACCTGATTGGCCCGGGCGTCATTGCAGGGGCGTCCGACTTCGCGATGTCGACGCCGAAACGCTTCACCGCTTCATTCAACGCCGCGTCGATCTGGGTGATGTACGTCGTCACCTCGGCCGCGGCTGGCGTCGGCGACGACGACGACGACGACGTGAGGCGTCGATTCACGCCTGCTTCGCGAGGCAGCACTTCTTGTGCTTCTTCCCGCTGCCGCACGGACAGGGCTCGTTCCGCCCGACCTTCGGCGTCGTGTTCACCACCTGACGCTTCGCCTTCCAGTACGCGCTCAGCTCGGCGACGTAGCTGCCGAGACGCTCGCGATGCGTCGCGTCCGCGCCGTCCTTCGAGAGCGACTCGAAGGGAACGAGCTTCTCGGTGGCGGTCTCGTCCTTGCGCCACGTCTCGTGCATCCGCGCGCCGTGGAGGTAGCCGGTGCAGAAGTCGACCGCCTCCTGCGCCGCCTTGTCGGGCTCGGGGCAGATGATCTCGGGCGTCGTCCGCAGCGTCTCACCCACCGCGCCATAGAGGCGCGCGAGCACGTCGACCTTCGCGCGCGCCTTCGGGTCGTCGTCGAACGCGCCGTCGGGCACGACCTCGGGGATCCACACCGCCGGCGAGATCGCATCCGGACCCGTGCAGACTGCCGTCAAGAAGCCGACCGTCCAGTCCGCGCTCACGGCGAGGTGCGCGAAGAGCTCCTCGAGCGCAGCGCTGTCATCCACACGTTCACGACCACCGAGCTTCATGCGGGATCGACCATACACCGTTGGAGCGCGATCATTCCTTGTACGATGCGGCCATGGATGACGCGGCGTTTTCGGTCTCCATTCCCCGGATCACGACGGCGCGGCTCCTGCTTCGCGAGTATCGCGCTGCGGACTTCGACGCGTTCGCGGAGAACATGACGGACCCGGTGGCGACGCAGTTCCTGACCCGCCACCCCGATCGACGAAGCGCGTGGCGCGGGTTCACGTCGGCAGCGGGCCAGTGGGTGGTGCACGGCGCGGGCTGGTGGGCGGCCGAGCTCCGCGAGACGGGCGAGGTGGTGGGCTGGATCGGGGCGTTCTTCCGGGAGACCTCGCCTCATCTCGAGGTGGGCTGGACGCTGCGCCCGAAGTTCTGGCGCCAGGGCCTCGCGACCGAGGCCGCGAAGGCCGCGCTCGACTACGGCGTCGAGAAATACGACGCGCGAAGGGTGATCGCGCACGTCGCGAACGGCAACGTCGCATCGGTGCGGGTGAGCGAGAAGCTCGGCATGAGCTACGAGGGAGACGTCCCGTTCTTCGACACGACCGTCGCCCTCTATGCGGTCGCGGTCGAAGCGCGCGTTCAGAATCGCGCGCCGACCACGAACGCGAGGCCTGGCGAGATCGCGTAGTGATCGAGCTTGAGCGGATCGCGTCGGTTGTGGAGCCACGCCACCTGCGGGCGAAGCGCGAGGTAGATCGCGCGGTCGCGCTCGTCGGGTAACAGATCGAGGCCGACGAATCCGGCGACACCGATGCCGACGCCGTCGATCGACTCGAGCGATGGGTCGCGCCGCGTGAGCCGGAGGTACATGAGCTCGGGCCCCGCGCCGATGCGAAGCGCGCCGGCGACGAAGAGGATCGGCGCCGTGAGCGTGAACGTCTTGATCGCTAGGCCGCCGAACGTCGAGCCGAGGTCCGCGTCGACGAGCACACCGCCGATGACGTCCGTGTCGTTGTCGTGCGTCCCGAGGAGCCCGATGCCCAGGCGCCCCGCCGCGCTGCCGACGCCGAACAGCGACGAGGTGCTCGCACCGGCGGTGACCACAGCGCGTACCGGCGACAGCCCGGCGTCGCTCGACGGGCCGTCGGCGCGCGCAGGCGGCGCGAGGAAGAGCACCGCGCACGCGACAAGACCGGCGGCGACCCGCTCGATTACTCGCACTCGAGCGTCCCGTCCGTCTGTGACGCGTGAGCCCGCCTGACGAGCTCCGTCGCCTTCGTGCAATCGACCGCCGAGCAGCGCTCGTTCTCGATGCCCTGGCTCTCGGCGATGGAGAGGACCGGCCACACGTCGCGCTCCTCGGGGTCTCCACGCTTCCGGGCGCTGCAGCCGCCGCACACCTGCTTGTAGTGGGAGAACTTGCA
>JAYTZB010001512.1:0-3649 GCA_043742085.1 Polyangiaceae bacterium | reverse complement strand
CTCCAGCTCCGCTCCACGGCATCGATGGAGCTCGTGACGCGAGCAATGGTCGCGCAGAACGGCGGGGACGTGGGCGGCGCGCGCGATCTCGCCAGGGATGCGACCCTGCTCGATCCCACGGACCACACGGCAGCGCTCCTGCTCGAGCAGTACGACGACGAGGTGCGCGCACTGGGAGCGGACGCGAGCCCCGTCACCGGACGCCCCCGCGTGCTCTTCGACGCCATACCGATCGCGCATGGCGGGCAGCGCGTCGAGCTCGTGGCGCACGTCACGGCGGGCGCTGCGCACGCGAAGATCGCCGACGCCCGCATGACGCTCTTCGATCACAGCCAGACCGACGGCGGCATCCCGATCAAGGTGACCTTCGGCGGTCAGGGTCTCTATCGCGCCAGCATCATCGCGCCGAAGGCCGGCAACTACGACGTGGTGTTCGAGGCCTCGATCGAGGGACCTAACCTGCGCGCGGTCCGCGAGCTCACCGTCGTGCCCTGAACGCGGCTACTTGGCGGCCAGTGTCTTCGCGCAGCGGAAACCGATGCCGTGGCTGCGCAGCCCAGGCGTGCTCTTGAAGCGATAGGTGGGACGAACCCAGCTCGGGTCACTCCCGTTCCACGCGCCGCCGCGGAGAACGCGCTCGGTGCCGCTCGCGGCGCCGGGGGGATCGCTCGTGGCGCCCGGCGTGTAGGGCGCATACCAGTCCGACGCCCACTCCCACACGTTGCCGACGACGTCCTGCAATCCGAACGGCGACGCCCCCTTCGGAAACGATCCGACGGGCGCGGTGGTCTGGAAGCCGTCGTCGGCGGGGTACATCGCCGAGACGTCCTCGTTGTTCTTCCGGCCCCACGCGAGGCACTCCCTGCCGCAAGCGTTCAGCCGCGCGCCGTCGGTGGGCGGCTCGTCGCCCCAGGGATACTTGCGACCGTCGGAGCCGCGCGTCGCGAACTCCCACTCGGCCTCCGTGGGCAGGCGTCCGCCTTGCGCCTTGCAGAACGTGTCGGCGAGGTCCCAGTCGATGCAGTTGATGGGGTAATCGCCGCGGGCGTCGACGTCGCGGATGTTGCACAACGGATCGTAGATCTTGCGCTCGCGAGCCGTGATTCCAGGCCAATCGTTCTCGCGCGGTCCCCGCTTGCACTCGCCCTTGTCACTGCACTTCTTGTATCGTGCAACCGTTACCTCGGTGAGGTCGATGCAGTACGGCGAGAGCGTGACCTGGTGCGCCGGGCGCTCTCCTTCTTCGTCCTTCTTGTCGTCGCTGCCCATGAAGAACTTGCCGCCGGCGATGGTGGCCATCGTCGAAGGGCACGCCAGCGGAGTCGGTGCGATCGGAGCCGGGGGAACTGCGCCGCTCGCGGATCCGCTCGGAGTGGTCATCGCCGTGCTCGGATCCTTGCTGCGACCCGCAAAGACGAAGACGCCGGCGGCCGTCGCGCCGAGGGCGAGCACGGTGGCCGCGGCGATGGCCACGAAGAGGCCCGCCTTCGACGGCGGCGGCACCTGCGGTGAGCCGGTGATCATCAGCCCGGGGCCGGTGGGCATCGTGCGATTCGTGCTGTAGAGCGGCGCTGTCGCGTTCGGGTTCATCCACGGCTGCGGTCCGGGCTGGCTCGCTCGATCCGGCGCGTAGGCGGCGGGCGGAGCACTCTGGCGCGCCATGGCCGCGTTCGAATCGGGCGGCGCGAGCGCGGTCAGCGCGGGGTTCGAGCTCGACGTGGCGCGGCTCGAATCGGCGCCCGCGAACGCGCGCATCGGCTCCATCGCCAGCGCACTGCGGAGGGCATCCCAGAGCTCGCCCGTCGAACGGAAGCGCTCGTCGGGCACGACGGCGAGCGCACGTCGCAGCGCCGCCTCGAGCGCGTCGGAGATCTCGAACCCGTAGGCGCGCGGCGTCGGGCGCCGCTTGGGATCCATCGAGCAGAACGCGAGCTGCGTGAGGTCATCACCGCGCAGCGGCGGCTCGTTCGTCATGAGCTCGGTGAAGATGAGCGCGAGCGCGAACACGTCGGTCCACGGCCCGGTCGCGCCGTGCGATCGCGAGAACTGCTCCGGCGCTCCGTACGCTGGCGTGAACGACGACACGACGCCTTGGGTCTGCGCGAACGATCCTGCCTGGCGCTGCAGATCCTGCACCACCTTGGCGATGCCGAAGTCGAGGATCTTCACCGTGTACTCGCCGCGCGGATCGCCGAGCACGAAGATGTTCGCGGGCTTCACGTCGCGATGCGCGATGCCCTTCTTGTGCGCCAGCGCGAGCGCGAGCGCCGCCGGCTCGAGGATGGTGAGCGTCTCGGCCGGGGTACGCGGCTTCTGCCCGTGCGCCTTCTCGTGATCGAGCACCTGCTCGAGCGAGCGACCCTCGAGCCACTCGAGCACCATGTACGGCATCTCGCGCCCGTCACGCGTGCGCAGCATGCCGACGTCGCGCGCCTGACAGATCGCCGCCGACCGCTCGGAGAGCTCGGCGAGGAGGGCGCCCTCCTGGATGAACATCTTGACGAGCTGCTCACGGCGCTCGGGCGGGAGATCGCCGAGGGTGCGGAACACCTTGATGGCGACGGGTCGCTGCCAGACCTTGTGGGTCGCGCGATAGACGACCGCGAACCCGCCTTCACCGACGACCCGCTCGATCTCGTATTTCTCCGAGACCGTCGTACCGACGAGGGAAAGAGGGTCGTTGCTGGACATCGACTGGGCGAGCTTATCAAAGCTCCTACGCCCGGACCCAGATTGCCGGTTGCATCACGTTCGGGTGGCTTACGGCGACTTGGCGCAGCGGAAGCCGAAACCGTAGCTGCGGGCGCCGGGCGCGACGTGGAATCGGAACGAAGGCCGCACCCACGAAGGCTGAGCGCCGTTCCAGGCCCCGCCGCGGATCACGCGGTCGGCGGCGGTGGCCGGGCCCTTCGGATCCGTGACGGTCGAGCTCGCCGTCGCCTTGTCGTAATCGGCGTAGAAGTCGGCCACCCATTCCCAGACGTTTCCGACGACGTCCTGGAGGCCGTAGCGCGACTTGCCCTTGGGGAAGCTGCCGACGGGCGACGTGTTGGGGAAGCCGTCGTCCTCGTCGTACATCAGCGCGGGTGTGTTGCCGGGGTCGCGGTGCTTCTTCTGCCAGGCGACGCATTCCTTGCCACAGGCATTGAGGAGGAGCGCGTTGGGCGGCTCGTCACCCCAGGGATAAACGCGACCGTCGGGGCCGCGCGCGGCAAACTCCCATTCGGCCTCGGTGGGGAGGCGGCCGCCGCGTGACTCGCAGGCCTCGCGCGCCTGATCCCAGTCGATGCAGTTGATCGGGTGCGTCGCCTTGCCGACGGGGTCGGCGATGTTGCAGAGCGGGTCGTAGATCTTGCGCTGGACGTCGTTGATACCGGGCCAGACGTTCTCCTTGCCCGCGCGACGGCATCCGCCGCGATCGCTGCACTCCTTGTATTGTGCAACGGTCATCTCGAGCTCGTCGATGCAGTACGGCGTGAGTCGCACGCGGTGCAGCGGCTTCTCGGTGTCGAGGGCGTCCTTCTCTTCGGAGCCCATGAAGAACTCGCCGCCGGGGATGAGGATCATGCCGGGCGGGCACTGCTTGGCGGCCGCGGCGGACGACGAAGGGCTGGTGGACGCGAGCAGCGGCGGGCTGCCGGCGCTCGCG
>JAYTZB010001511.1:0-2842 GCA_043742085.1 Polyangiaceae bacterium | reverse complement strand
GTTCAACGCGCGCTTCGAGCAGGTGCGCGCGCGCTACGTCGAGCTCCTCGGATGGGCGCTCTCGCACCGCAAGACGCTCTTCGGAGCCTTTGGCGTGGCCGTGCTGGGCGCCGCCGCGCTCGTGCCCTTCGTGGGCCGCGACTTCTTTCCCACCGTCGACGCCGGGCAAGTGCGCCTCCACGTGACCGCGCCGCCCGGGACCCGCATCGAGGAGACGGAGCGCTATTTCTCCCGAGTGGAAGACAAGATCCGCACCGTGGTCCCCACGTCCGACCGCGAGAGCATCCTCGACTTCATCGGCACGCCCGGCGGCTACAACCTCTCGATCACCGACAGCAGTAACGTCAGCTCCGCAGACGGCGAGATCCTCATCACGCTCGCGCATCATCGGAAGCTCTCGACCGAGAGCATCGTCCGCGCGCTTCGTCACGACCTCCCGCGCGAGTTCCCCGAGCTGTCGTTCTACTTCCAGCCCGCCGACATGGTGACGCAGATCCTGAACTTCGGTTTGCCTTCGCCGATCGACGTGCAGATCTCCGGCGTACGCCGTGACCTCACGCTCGCTGCCGCCAAGCAGCTCGAGGGCGAGCTCCGCATGGTGCCCGGCGCCGTCGACGTCCACCTCCATCAGATCGTGAGCGCGCCGCGCCTCCACATCGAGGTCGACCGCCTGCGCGCCAGCGAGGTCGGGCTCACCGAGCGCGACGTCGCGTCGAACTTGCTCCTCCTCGTGTCGTCGTCGAGCCAGGTCAACCCGACGTTCTGGACCGACAGCGCCACCGGCAACGCGTATCCGGTGGCCATCCAGGTGCCGGAGTACCGGGTCGACTCGATCGATTCGTTGAACGGCCTCTCCATCCCGACCTCGCACGGCGACCAGAAGCTGCTCGTCGACCTCGCGGCCATCCAGCGAAAGACCACGCCGGTCTTCGTCAGCCACACCAACATCCAGCCCACCTACGACGTGCGCGCCGACGTGCAGGACGCCGACCTCGGCAAGGTGGTGGCCAGCCTCGATGCCATCGTGGAGAAGACGCGGGCGAAGCTTCCCCCCGGCGCGACCATCGCGGTGCGCGGTCAGGCCGACAGCATGAAGCAAGGCTTCGCGAGCCTCGGCCTCGGTCTCGCCTTCGCGGCGCTGCTCGTCTACGCGCTCATGGTCGTCAACTTCCAGTCCTGGAAGCTGCCGTTCATCATCCTCATGGCGCTGCCCGGTGCCGGCGTCGGCATCGTGTTCATGCTCTTCGCGACGCGCACCACCTTCAGCATCCCGTCGCTGATGGGCGCGGTCATGAGCATCGGCGTCGCCACCGCCAACTCGATCCTCGTGGTCACGTTCGCCAACGAGCAGCGCCTCCACGGGATGAGCGCCCTCGATGCTGCGCTGGAGGCCGGGAGCGTTCGCCTCCGTCCCGTGATGATGACGGCGCTGGCGATGCTCATCGGCATGATCCCGATGTCGCTCGGCATCGGGGAGGGCGGCGAGCAGAACGCCGCGCTCGGCCGTGCGGTGATCGGCGGGCTCATCGGCGCCACGGTGGCGACGCTGGTGTTCGTGCCCGTGGTCTACAGCGTGCTCGCAGCAAAGTGGCACGCACCGGAGCGCGACGTCGATCTCGAAGACGGCGGCGCTGCCGCTCACTCGATTCAAGCGCACATTCCTGCGCACGCGGAGGCAACATGAGGACGACGAGCTCGGGATGGAAGGCGATGGCCATCGGCGGCATCGCGCTGGTTGCGGCGGTCGGCGTGGGGATCGGTCCGCGGCTGAAGCAGCGCGAGGCGCTCGCGCAGGCCGGCAAGGAGCTGGCCGGACCACGTCGCGTGCGCGTCGCCGCCGTGCGCGCGGGTGATGCGAGGACCGAGCTGACGCTCCCGGGGACGTCAGCGCCGTTCCGCACGTCGGTGCTCTACGCGAAGTCGAGCGGCTTCGTCCGCAGGAACCTGGTCGACGTCGGCGATCGGGTGAAGGCCGGGCAGCTCCTCGCGGAGATCGACGCGCCCGAGACGGCGGAGGAGATCCGCCTCGCCCAGGCGCACCTCGACGAGGCGCAGGCCAATGTGGGGATCGCGCAGAGCACCGCGGCGCGCGCCGAGAGGCTGACCAGCGCCGGCGTCGTCTCGCAGCAGCAAGGCGACGACACGCGCGCGCAGGCCAACTCCGCGGTGGCGGCGGTCGCGACGCGCAAGGCGGATCTCCAGCGTCTCGTCGTGCTGCGCGGCTATCAGCAGATCGTCGCGCCCTTCGACGGCATCGTCACGCGGCGTGGCACCGATCCCGGCGCGCTCGTCGGGTCTGCCGGCATGGGCGGCGTCGCGCTCTTCGAGGTGTCGGACATCGACATGCTGCGCGTCACCGTCGACGTGCCCGATGCGTACGCGAGCGACGTGAAGCCCGACCTCGAGGCGGCCGTGTTCTCCCCCCGCGATCCCGCGGGCAAGGTCGCCGGCAAGGTGGTCCGCACGAGCGGCGTGCTCGAGCAGACCACGCGCACGCTGCGCGCCGAGGTGCACGTGCGCGGCGCCGGGGCCGTGATTCCAGGCGCTTTCGTCTACGTACGCCTCTCCATACCGCGACCGCGGCCGATGCCCGTGATCCCCGCGAGCGCGCTGCTCGTTCGCAAGGAGGGCACGCTCGTCGCGCGGCTCGACAAGGGGCGGCTCACGCTGCTGCGCGTCACGCTCGGTCGCGATCTCGGCAAGGAGATCGAGATCCTCGACGGCCTCGCGGCCGGCGATCAGGTGGTGGTGAACGCGTCCGACGATCTCGAGACCGGCCTCACCGTCGAGGTGGTCACTCCGCCGCCTTCGTGAAGGGTCGCGATACGCGCTCCGTGCTCTA
>JAYTZB010001510.1:0-9645 GCA_043742085.1 Polyangiaceae bacterium | reverse complement strand
GCCGAGGCCGCAAGGGGATCGCGGGATCCCGACGCCGCGCCGAAGACCGAGGTCCTTCCGGCGTCGCGACCGGAGCCCTCGCCCAAGGCCGCGCCCGTCTCGGCGCGCGGCGTGGCCGCCTCCGGCGCGCGCGCTTCGTCGGCGTCGTCATCGCGATCGGATCCGCGCGCGGAGCCCGCGGGCGACGAGCCGTCCCCGCGCTCGACGCGAGGTGCCGTCGTCGCGCGTCCGTCCTCGGCTGGTTTCAACACGCCTGCGAAGTCGTCCAAAGGGAAGTCCGTCGAGGAGCTCATGGATCAAGCAAAGAACTTCGTGTGCCGTTCGTGCTCGACCGCCGTTCCGCTCGGACACAAGTTCTGCGGCCGCTGCGGCGCCGCCGTTCCGCCGGAGATCCTCCAGGCACGCACCCAGTTCTTCGGTCAGCTCCAGGCTCCTGGTAAGGCGAAGCTGATCCTGATCCGCGGCGAAGGCGTCGAGGGTCTCAGCTATCAGCTCAACGCCGAGCACCACGTGGTCGGTCGCACGGGGCAGCTCGTCTTCCCGGACGATCCGTTCGTCTCCCCGACGCACGCCGACTTCTTCTACCGCAACGGCAAGCTCGTCGTGAAGGACGAGGGCTCGATCAACGGCGTCTACCTGCGCGTGAAGGGCGCGGTCGACGTGCAGCCCGACGACTTGTTCCTCGCCGGCGAGCAGGTCTTCCGCATCGACGCGACGCCGAAGCCGAGCGACCAGCCCGGCCCCGACGGGACGTACTTCTATTCGTCGCCCAAGCATCAGAGCCCGTTCCGCATCACGCAGATGCTCCAGGGCGGCTCCGCTGGCATGACGGTCTGCGCGCGCGGATCGAGCCTGCAGATCGGCCGCGAGGGCGGCGATCTCAACTTCCCCAGCGACCTCTACATGAGCGCCGCGCACTGCAAGATCGAAGATGCTGGCGGCAAGCTGATGCTGACCGACATGAACAGCCGCAACGGCAGCTACGTCCGCCTCAAGGCGGAGCGCGAGCTCTCCCACGGCGACTACGTGTTCATCGGCCGCAAGCTGCTGCGCGTCGAGATCACCGCCGCGTAGAACGCGCCGGCGGCGCGAGGCCGAGCGCCTTGCGCGCCATCGACGAGAAGACGCCCATCATTGCCGACGGGACGTTGTCGATGAGCTCCTCGAGATCGACCGGTCCTTCGGTGACGGGGATGATCTCGGCGAACACGGTCGCGAAGCGCTCGTACTTGCGCTGCAGCGCGACGAGCTTTTCGCGAAGCGCGTCCGCCTCGGGGCCCGAGGCGTCGCCGAGCAACCCGAGCGAGCGATTGCAGAGGCTCACCTTGTCGAGCACGACGCGTCGGAGGCGCGTGAGGTAGGCGCCGACCACGACGTCCGGATACTTCCCGCGCAGCGCGAACGTGTCGTGACGCGTTCCGGAGGCGCGATGCCGCTCGACGATCCCCGCGCCCTCGAGGCCGCGGAGGTTCGCGAAGATGTTGCTCTTCGAGCGCCCCAGCTCCTCGCTGAGCTCGTCCATCGAGAGCGAGCGATCGGCGAGGTAGAGCGCCGCGACGATCTGTCCACCGAGGCGCGTGATGCCGGGGAAGCTCGCCGCGATCTCGCGTCCGACGCCATCGAGGACTGCGGCGCGCGCCGCCGAGACGCGATCGACGGCAGCGGGCGGCTTCGACGACGAGGACTTCTCTGACGCGGCCTTGGCCATTCCGTGGTTGCAGGGCTCATAGCACGAGGTGACGGACGGTGGAATCGCACGGCCCCGCGCGCGGCACCCGCGCTATGGACGGATGGTCATGGTGACCCACACGAACGCCGACGGGCCCGATCGGAAGCCGAACCGCCTCGCGACGGAGGCCTCGCCGTATCTGCTGCAACATGCACGCAATCCGGTGGACTGGTTCCCGTGGGGCGAGGAGGCGCTCGCGGAGGCCCGCCGTCGCGACGTCCCGATCCTGCTCTCCATCGGTTACTCGGCGTGCCACTGGTGCCACGTGATGGAGCGCGAGAGCTTCGAGGACGATGCCATCGCGAAGCTCATGAACGCCCACTTCACCTGCATCAAGGTCGATCGCGAGGAGCGACCGGACCTCGATCAGATCTACCAGCTCGTCGTGCAGCTCATGGGGCGCTCAGGCGGCTGGCCGCTCACCGTGTTCCTCACGCCCGATCAGAGGCCGTTCTTCGCGGGCACGTATTTCCCGCCTGCCGACCGCTACGGCATGCCTGGTTTTCCGAAGATCCTGAACGCGATCGTGGAGGCGTACCGCGACAAGCGCGAGGAGCTGGTCGGGCAGGCCGCCGAGCTGACGAAGGCCATCGCCGAGGTGGGTCGCGGCGACTCCGACGGCGGCGACGCGTACGCGCCGGGCCCCGACCTGCTGGAGCGCGTGACGGCGCTCTTGATCCGACGCTTCGACGACACGAACGGCGGCTTCGGCAGCCGGCCGAAGTTCCCGAACACGATGCCGCTCGAGGTGCTCCTGCGACGCGGCGTGCTCGAGGACGACAGCGTGGCGCGCGAGGCGGTGAAGCTCGCGCTCGCGTCGATGCGCAAGGGCGGGATCTGGGATCACCTGGGCGGCGGCTTCCATCGTTACTCGACGGACGAGCGCTGGCTCGTCCCGCATTTCGAGAAGATGCTCTACGACAACGCGCTCCTGCTCCGCGCGTACGTCGACGGTCATCGCGTCTTCGGTTCGAGCTCGGACGTCTCGTTCGAAGGCACCGCACGCGAGCTGGTGGCCTGGGTCGATCGCGAGATGACCGACCCCGGCGGCGGGTACTACGCGAGCCAGGACGCCGACAGCGAAGGCGAGGAAGGGAAGTTCTTCGTGTGGAACCCCGCCGGCATCCGCGCGGCGCTCGCCGGCGACGAGCGCGGCATCGCGATCGCGCTCCTCTCCTTCGGGATCACCGAACAAGGAAACTTCGAGGAGCACGGCCGCGTGACGCACATGACGGTGCTCCACCAGGCGCTGCCGCCGAGCGCGGTCGCAGCGCAGCTCGACCTGTCGGAGAGCGAGGTGCGCTCCACGCTGGATCGCGTCAGGAAGCGCCTCTTCGAAGCGCGCGAGGAGCGCCCGAAGCCTTTCCGTGACGAGAAGCTCCTCACGAGCTGGGGCTCGTTGATGATCGGCGCGATGGCCGAGGCCGGCGCAGCGCTGCGCGAGCCGTCGATGATCGCGTCTGCGGAGCGCGCGCTCGCGCTCGTCGAGGAGAAGCTCGTGGTGCGCGATCCGTCGACCGGCACCGCGCGCGCGCTGCGGCTCGTGAAGGGTGACGTCGTCAAGGGACCGGGCTTCCTCGACGATCACGCGTATCTCGCGAACGCCGCGCTCGATCTCTACGAGGTGACCGGTGATCCGCGCCGCGCGCTGCTCGCCCGCGCGCTCGTGGATGGCATGATCGAAGCGTTCTGGGAGGAGGGCGAGGGCTTCTTCTTCACGCCCAAGGATGGCGAGGCGCTCATCACGCGCGCGAAGGATCCGTACGACAATGCCGTGCCCAGCGGGGCGTCGATGGCGTGTCGTGCGCTGCTCCGACTCGGCACGCTGGTCGATGCAAAATACATGAAGATCGCCGAGAAGGAGCTCGTGCGGCTCGCGCCCTCGGCGGTGGCCAATCCGTCTGGCTTCGGCCAGACGCTCTGCGAGCTCGATCGCCTGGTCCGCGGGCCGGTCGACATCGTGCTGGTCGGCGCCCGCGAGGATGCGCGGACGAGGGCGCTCGCCGAGGCGGTGTTCGCGACGTGGATCCCCAATCGCACGGTGGCGTGGCTCGATCCAACGGACGAGACGTCGAAGGCCGCATGCGTGCTGCTCGGCGCCGACAAGCCCGCGCGCGACGTCCCCGTCGCCTACGTCTGCCGCGGCCGAACGTGCTCGCTGCCGGTGACCACTCCGGAAGCGCTGCGCGCCCTGCTCTGAATTCGGCGGCCATTCGTCCGACCGCCGGACCGTTCGTCACGGCGATTCGACCGCTCCTCACGTATCGGCGCCGCCGCTCCCAGCCGACCTATGTTCCTGGCAACTCGAAGCCCGTGGAGGCCAACGTGAGCACGTCATCGTTTCGAACTGCCATTACCGTCATCGCCATTTCCCTCGCGAGCGCCGCGTGTGCTGCGAGCAGCGCGAGCCCGCAGGGAGGTCCACCCGTGACGCCGCCCGTGTCGACGCCCGGCCCTGCGCCAGGCGCAACCACGCTCGACGCGAGCTTCACGGACGACGTTGCCATGCTGGCCCTCGGTCGTCGCACCGCCGAATCGTTCTTCGCGCGCGAGGCGCATGCGCTCTGGGAGAAGTTCACGCCGCCGCTCCGCGCGAAGGTGGGCAGCGAAGCGGGCCTCGCTGCCTTCCGCGCGAGCGCCGAGAGGCAGCTCGGCGCCGAGTCGACCATCCTCAGCGAGCGCGTCCAGCGCACCTCCGGCGTCGCCGTCTACGTCCGCATCGCGAAGTACGAGCGCCTCGCGACGCCAATCAAGATGGTGATCGGCTTCGACCCTGAGCGGCATATCGCCGCCTTCGGGATCGCCCCGGAGGGCAAGCTCTCCGCCGCGCCCACCAGCCACGCCGACTACCGCACGCAAGCTTCGTTGCGGCTTCCGTTCGACGCCGCATGGACCGTGGCGTGGGGCGGACGCACCATCGAGCAGAACCAGCACGCTGCCATGTCCGATCAGCGCTTCGCCTACGACTTCTTCGTCGTCGAAGGAGGTACCACGCACCGTGGCGATGGTCGTCGCAACGAGGACTACTTCGCCTACGGACGATCCATTCTCGCGCCCGCCGCGGGGCGGGTCGTCGTCGCGGTCGACGGCGTTCCCGACAACGTCCCGGGCGAGCTCGATGCCGCGCAGCTCGCGGGCAACCACGTCATCCTCGAGCACGGTCATGGCGAATACTCGCTGCTCGCGCACCTCGCGCCCGGCAGCGTCAGCGTGAAGCCCGGCGATCAGGTCAGCAGCGGACAGAAGGTCGGACGCTGTGGAAACAGCGGGCACTCGAGCGAGCCGCATCTGCACTATCACCTCCAGAGCACCGCCCGGCTCGGCGACGGCGAAGGTCTGCCCGCTCAGTTCGTCGGCTACGTCGCCGACGGAGCGCGCGTGAGCCGCGGCGAGCCGGTGCGCGAGCAGCGCATCGAGCATGCGGCCGGGGCTTCCGCGCGACGGGAGTGAGCGGATACAGTGCGCAGATGGTCGTCGCGTTTCCTCCGCCGCGCGACCGGCTGTACTGGACGTGCCAGCTCGTCGGCTTCGGGCTCTACGTCGTCGTGACGGCGTTCCAGGTGCGGAGGATGGGCGAGCCGCTGTCCCGAGCGCTCGTGGAGCCGCTGCTCGCGGCGGCGATCGGCATCGGCAGCACGCATCTCCTGCGTCGCCGGGTTCGCGCGCGCCGGTGGCTCACGCTCGGAGCGGGCGCGCTCGCACCACGCGTCATCCTCGCAAGCGTTGGTCTCGCGGTCGTGATGGTGGGCGGCCTCTCCGTCGTCGAGCTCGGTATCTACCGCGACCCGCAGCCGTCGCCGGTCGCGATGATGGTCTTCGCGACGATGCGCTGGACGCTCATCTTCCTCGTGTGGACGGCCCTCTACTTCGGGCTCGGTCTCGTGCGCCATCGCCAGGAGGTGGAGCTCTCCATCCTCCGTCTCGAGAAGGCGCAGAAGGCCGCGGAGCTGCGCGCGCTGAAGGCCCAGCTCAATCCACACTTCCTGTTCAATTCGCTCAACAGCATCCGCGCGCTGGTCGCCGACGAACCGAGCCGCGCGCAAGACGCCATCACCGAGCTCTCGCGGATGCTCCGCTACACGCTGCGTAGCGGCGAGGAGGACGTCGTCACCCTCGACCGCGAGCTCGCGACGGTGGATGATTACCTGGCGCTCGAAGCGCTGCGCCTCGGCGATCGCCTGGAAATCCGGCGCGAAATTGCCCCGGAGGCCAGGCGAGCGACGCTGCCCGCGATGCTTCTCCTCACGCTCACCGAGAATGCCATCAAGCACGGGATCGCTCGCTTGCCAGCGGGCGGCACGCTGCTCCTCCGCGCATCGATGGGGAACGGCGGTCTCGTTCTCGACGTGGAGAACCCTCGCCCGGCGGAGGCGACCGAGCCGCTGCCCGACTCGAACGGCATCGGTCTGCCCAACGCGGTCGAGCGATTGCGCCTCCTCTTCGGCGAGCGTGCCACGGTCGCGCTCGATCTCTCCGAGGCGGGACGCGCCCGCGCGCACGTGGAGATCCCCGCATGAAGACGCTCCTGGTCGACGACGAGCCGCTCGCGCGCCGGGAGCTACGGCGTCTCCTCGCGCCGTACCCGTGGATCGAGATCGTGGGCGAGGCCTCGCACGTCGACGAGGCGGAAGCACGAATCCACGCGCTCGCGCCCGAGCTGCTCTTCCTCGACATCGAGATGCCCGGCGGCTCCGGTTTCGATCTGCTCGCGAGGCTGGACCTCGCGCCGCGCGTCGTGTTCACGACGGCGCACGACGAACATGCGGTGCGCGCGTTCGAGGTGGCGGCGCTCGACTACCTCCTCAAGCCGATCGAGCCGGAGCGCCTCGCCGCGGCGCTCGCCCGTCTGCCCGGCGGTGGGCGCGCCGTCCCCAGCGCGCCCAGCGCGCCCAGCGAGGCAGCGGCACCGCTCCAGCAGCTCTTCGTCCGCGACGGCGCGCGATGCTGGTTCGTTCCGCTGCGCGACGTACGTCTCCTCGCCGCGGAAGGGAACTACGTGCGCGTCGTGTGGGGGGACCAGCAGCCGCTGCTCGGTCGGTCGCTCGTGGCGCTCGAGCAGCATCTCGATCCGCAGCGGTTTTTCCGGGCGAATCGGCACCAGATAGTCAACCTCGATCACGTCGACCAGGTCGAGATGGGCGCCGGCGGACGCCTGGTGATGGCGCTCCGCGGCGGTCCGGAGATCGAGCTGTCGCGCCGTCAGACGCGCCTCTTCCGCGCGCGCATGGCGCCGCTGTAGCGCTAACCGCGGTAGCGCTAGCGACGGACGCGCTGGCGGGGGAACGCGCTCGGACGTCGCTCGCGCGTGGCAGGCACGGCGGGGAGAGCCTCGCGGCGCATGGCCTCGATGGCGGTCGTGCTCTGATCGCGCGCGGCGAGCACGAGCTCGGCGACGTCGAGCGCGGGCAAGAACAGCTCGGTGCGCGCGAACCGTCCGACCTTCCCGGCGAGGATGCGCGGCACCATGAACATGATCCGGCGGATGGCGTCGGCGATGCGACGCGGCATCGCGATGCGATCGATGACGGGATCGAGGAAATCGTTCACGGCGCCCATGAGATCGCGCATGCCGTGCGCGGCTTCTTCGAGCACGTCGTAGAAGAGCGCGGTCATCAGGACGACGTCGTCCATCGCGCCGCTCTCCTTGGTCTTCTTGTCGACGATCGCCATCTTCTTGAAGAAGCGGATGCTGCCGCCGTCGGTGGCCTCGTCGTCGTCGAGGAACGCGGAGAGCTCGGGCATCAAGATGGCCATCGCCCCCATTTCCCACATGAGCCACATCGAGCGGTGCGAGCCGCCCATGCGCATCAGCCGCAGGATCTCCTCGAAGATGCGCGGTCGAGCGGCGCGCGCGAGCTCGGCGCGGCTGCCCACCATCGCGTCGTAGCAGTGCGGGTCGATGCCGAGATCGAGACGCGCCGCGAACTTGATGGCGCGGAGGATGCGCACCGGATCCTCGCGGAACCGGACCGCGGGCTCGCCGATGGTGCGGATGGTCCGCCGCTGGATGTCCGGCATCCCTCCGCACCAGTCGAGGACCTGCTTGCGATCGAGGTCGTAGAAGAGCGCGTTGATGGTGAAGTCGCGCCGGAGCGCGTCCTCGTGCGCTTCGCCGAAGACGTTGTCGCTCCGGATGAGGAGGTCGTCGTCCTCGTCGGACTCGCCCTCGGCCAGCAGGGACGTGGGGTTGCGGCGGAACGTGGCGACCTCGACCACCTTGCCGCCGCCGAAGAGCACGTGCGCGAGGCGGAAGCGGCGCCCGATGATGCGGCAGTTCCGGAAGAGCGAGCGGACGTCGTCGGGACGCGCGCTGGTGGCGACGTCGAAGTCCTTGGGGCGACCGTCCAGGAGGAGGTCCCGGACGCATCCGCCGACGAGATAGGCCTGGAAGCCCGCGCGCTCGAGGCGGCGGACGACCTTGGCGGCGTCGGCGTCGATCTTGTCCTCGTCGAGCGGGGCGTCGTGGCGCTGGAGCCCGGTCGCGTCGTGACGTTCCTCACGTTCGCGGGCATTTTCCCCGCGATCTCCGCGGCGATCGCCCTCGTCACGTGCGCCGCGCCCGTCGCCGCGCGCATCGCGCCCGTCGCGAGAGCCGCCGCGCGACCGCCCGTCACGCTGCGGATCGGCCCCGTGGTCGGGACCGTCGGGCGTGTCCTGCACGCGCGATCCCACCTCCGGTTCGACTGTGAACGAGGGGAGCTCGGGGGGCGGAGGAAGGTGCGAGTCGGTTGGCTCGCGGGTCCGGCGACGCATGCTATCTAAAGGCTCGAAAGTACGAAGGAATTTGAGTGGCCGAACAGGAGCCCGAGCCATCGCGACTCTACCAGCACGGTCGATCGCCCGCAACGTGAGGGTGATAAGCTTTGCGAGATGCCTCCACCGGGGTTCAACGGCTTCCGGCCGCCGACGGCAGGGCCCCAGCCTCCGTTACAGGCCGCAAAGCTGACGGATTTCAAGATGGCCGGGGCGCTGGGGTCGGGCACGACCGCCAAGGTCTACGAGGCGGTTCACATCGCCTCGGGCCGCCAGGTGGCCATCAAGATCCTCGATCCGTCCGAATCGGGCGCCGAGATGCGGGAGCGGTTCGCCCGGGAGGCGGTCCTGCTCGCCGGCGTGGCCAGCAAGCACGTCGGCAACATCGTCGGGTTCGGCTTCGAGCGCGGTCAGCCGTTCCTGGTCCTCGAACGGCTCCACGGCGAGACCCTCGACGCGAAGCTCCGGCGCGACGGACCCGTCGCGCTTCCGCTCGCGGTGCGGTGGATCGAGCAGCTCCTCGTGGGCGTCCGTGACTGCCACGATCAGCAGATCATCCATCGCGACATCAAGCCGTCGAACATCTTCCTCCACATGGAGGGCTTCGACGAGACGGTGAAGCTCATCGACTTCGGCGTGGCACGGCTGCGCGAGATCACCGGCGACAGCGCGGGCCTCACCTCGACCAACCACCTCATCGGCAGCATGGGCTACATGGCGCCCGAGCAGTTCCGCAGCGCGAAGACGGTGGGCTTCACCGCGGACCTCTATGCGATCGGCGTGGTCATCTTCCGCACGCTCACGGGCCGCCTTCCGTTCGTGAGCCGCTCGCTCGAGGCGGTCATCAGGATGAAGGCCGAGCAACTGGCGCCCGTCGTCTCGAGCATGCCTGGAATGCCGAAGAATGTGCTGCTCGACTGGTTCGTCACGAAGACGCTGGCGCGCGATCCGAACGATCGTTTCCAGACCGCGCGCGAGATGCTCGAGCACTGGTGGAACGTCATGGCGAGCCTCGACGAGGAGGACACGACCGACGTCATGCGCGGTATCGGTCGCGTCGACGAGTCGTACGCGGGACCGCTGCGCCGGAGCATGCGCGACTCGATGGAGGCGGCGCCGCCCGTGGTGCAGACCTTCGAGATCGAAGAGGACCGGACGCTGCG
>JAYTZB010001509.1:0-7217 GCA_043742085.1 Polyangiaceae bacterium | reverse complement strand
TGCAGCACGTGGCGGCCGGAAGGCACCGGCCGATTGAAGATGTGTCCCGGCCCGAGCGGCGTGCCGTTGTCGATGATCTGATCGCACTTCGGCATGCAGACGACGGTGATCGCGCCGAGCGCGGCGGGCTTCCTCACCGTGGGCGCGGGCGCCGGCGGGGAGGCGACGACCGGCGGGGCGGCGGGCCTCGGTTGCGGCTGCACCGGGGCGATCACCGGTGCCGCGGCGGGCGGGGCTGCGGCTGCGACCGCGGGCGTCGGGCTCGCGACCGCGGGCGTGGTTGGGGCCGGGGCCGGCGTGGGATCGGGCGTGACGGCGGCGGTCATCACCGGGGGCGCCGTCACGGCGGCCGGCGGCGAGCCGGGAGGCGCGCCCGGCGTCGCCGACGAGCCCGGCTGCGACACGGCGGCGTTGAACGCTGCCTTGGCCGAAGAGAAAGGCCCCGTTCCGGCCGCGTTCGCCACGCCGCTCGGCGGGCTGTTCGCCCCGCCCGCGACGCTTCCCGACGGAGACGACACGCCCGCTCCCTTCGGCGGCGTGTTGCCGGTCGACGACACGATGGCGATCACGACGCCGGCGATGAGCAGCGCGATCGAGCACGAGAGCGCCGCGACGACCCACATCGGCGGGCGCCGCTTGTAGCGCTGCGCCGTCATCGTGCGGTTGTCGTAGGTCGGCGCGCCCATGCGCATGTTCGGCGGCGCCATACGCTGCGAATGCCGGGGGATGAATTGACCGCTCTCGCCGGTCGGATGCGGGCCGCTGCGCGGATTGAAGTCCTGCGCCTGCGCGATCATCCCGCGCTGCTGGTAGTCGTGCGGGTCCTGGCTGGCGGGCGGATGGCTCATGCCGGAGTGGCCCTGCGGCATCCCCAGCGTCTCGTTGTTGCCGAAGGGCATCTCGCCGCTGCGCGCGAGCGACTGCTGCGACTGCTGCGACTGCTGCGAGGAGTGCTGCGGGAAGCCGAGCGGGTTCAGCATCGGCGGCACCTGCGAGCCCAGCGCCGCCGTCTGCGCGAACGGCTGCGGTCCGGGCCGTCGCTGCGATGGCCCGGGCGCGTTCGACCGACCTGCTGCGGGCGAGACCTGCGGGAAGGTCGGCGGCGCTTGCAGCGGGTTTCCCTCGCCCCGCGTGTTCGCCACCATCGTCGCGTCCTGGTCTTCTTCGAAGTCGTCCTCGGGCTCGATCGCCATCACCTCGCCGGACGCGAGCGTCGGGATCATGGCGGCGCGAGCCGCGGGGCTCGCCATCATGGTCGGCCCGTCGTTCGTCGACAAGGGCATCGACTCGCCCTGCTGCATCAGCGTCGGAGGCTCGCTGCGCATCGGCTCGCGAGCGCGCCCAGCGCCGAGCTTTCCGCCCACGTGCAGCGGCGGTAGCGCATCCGGCATCGGTGACGAGGCCTGGATGGTCGGCCCGTCGCCGTCCGCGGGATGCTCGTCGTCCTCGCCCTCGTGCTGCTGCTCCTGCTGCTGCCGCTGCATCGACGGGTTGTTGCGATTGACGGCAATGGCCGCGGCGCGCGCCGCGGCCGAGCCGCCCATGTTGGCGGAGAGCGGCCGCGCTTGCGTCTCCAGCGACGACCCCGTCGCCTTCATGTCGTCGTCGACGTCGCCCTGCTGCTGTCCGCCGCCATACGCGTGCTGACTCTGCCCGCGGCCCGAGACCGCGCGCGGCTCGGGCTCGGCCATCGGGCCGGTGATGGGCGCGGCTGGCATTCCGGCGGCCGGTCTCACCCCGGCCGGCTTCGCCTGGGCTTGCACGTCGGAGTTGCCGGTGAACTCGGGACCGAGCTTCGGCTTCGAGAGCAGCTGATCGACGTTGATGGTCGACGTGACCTCGGCGGCCCAGCGGAGGTGCGCCTCGCGCTTCGCGATGCGGTCGTTGAAGATCGACTGCGTGTAAGCTGCAACTTCATCGGACGCGATGAACAGCCCGCGCCGCATCAGCAGCGACTGGAGCGCACGCGAGAGCTCGCGCGCCGTCTTGAAGCGCTCGCCGCGGTTCTTCGCGAGCGCCTTCATCACGATCTTCTCGAGGTCGACGGGGTAGCCCCGGATCAGCGTCGAGGGACGCGGGACGTTGCACTCCTGCACCTTGGCGAGCGTGTCGAGATCGCTCTCCATGCGGAAGAGGCGCTGGCCCGTCGTCAGCTCCCAGAGCACGACGCCGAGCGCGAAGATGTCGGTGCGTCGATCGATGTCGCTGCCGTGCACCTGCTCCGGGCTCATGTACGCGAGCTTGCCCTTGAGCGTGCCGGCGCGCGTGTGGCTCATCCGCGAGCTGAACTTCGCGATGCCGAAGTCGACGACCTTCGTGACGCCGTCGTAGGTCACGAAGAGGTTGTGGGGAGTGACGTCGCGATGGACGAGGCCGAGCTTCTCGCCGTTCTTGCCGAGCAGCTCGTGCGCGGCGTGGAGACCCTCGGCGGCGTCGGCGATGACGCGGCAGGCGATCTCCGGAGGCATCGCCGTGCCGAGCTCCTCGGTGCGCCGCATCACCTCGCGGAGCGGCTCGCCGTGGAGGTACTCCATCGCGATCCAGTACGTGTCCTCGTGCTTGCCGAGGTCGAACACCGTCGCGACGTTGGGGTGCGAGATGCGCGCTGCGACGCGCGCCTCGTCGAGGAACATCTGGACGAACGACTCGTCCTCGACGAGGTGGGGATGGATCTTCTTGATCGCGACCCACTTCTGGAAGCCGCCCGGGCCGTCCATACGTGCAAGATGCACGGAGGCCATGCCGCCGATGCCGATCTCGTCGACGATGCGGTAGCGGCCCAGGAAGTACGTGCCGCCGTTGTTCGCGCGGATGTCGGGCATGGAGCCGCCCATGGCCGAGTGGCCGCCCGCGCCGGGCGGGGACGGATCACTGCCCTGACTGCTGCCCTGACTGTGATCCGGGCGGTGGGCGCGATCGTGCGGCAACGGTTCTCCTTATGCCTTCCTACGCGGGTGGGTCGCTCGCGGAGTCATCATTTCGCCTTCACCCCGACCTGGCCGACCGCGACCTGGGCGGTGGGACGCGTTCCGAAGTAGACGGCGGTGCCGGCGCTGGCGATGGCCACGCCGCCGATGAGATAGGGCCACGGCGACGACCAGAAGCCGCCGCCCTTGCGGACGCCGCTGTCGCCGTCGGCAGGACCGGACGGCGACGACGACACGCGGTCGCCGCTCTTGGCGCCGCTGCCGGCGGTACTCGCTCGGACCGCGGCAACCCCGCCCTCCGGCACGCGCACGCGCTCCTCGGCAGACGCGAGGCGGTTACCCTGCCGATCGAGGGCGTCGACGCGCACGAGGATGCTCGCGTTGGGCATCGTGACCTCGGAGGCGACCTCGAGCTCCACGGACTCGCCGGGCTTGGCCTCCGCGACCACCTCCTTGCCGCTCGTTCCGTCGCGCGCGACGAGGCCGAACTTCGCGACGATCGGGATGTGCGAGCTGTCGAGCGAGGCGGTGATGGTGAACGATTTGCCCGAGGTCGCTTCCTTCGGCGCCTTGATCGAGAGCTGGATGCTGCCGATCTTCGCGGTGTCCTTCTTCGCCTGTGCGGCGTAGGCGGGGCCCTTCGGTCCGGACTCGGTCGGTACCGCGAACGTGGAGTCGAGGATGCTCGCGGCGCGGAACGCGGCGACCGCCTGATCCTTCTTGCCGTTCGCGGCGCGGATCGATCCCAGGCGCACGTAGCCCTCGAGGACATCGGCGGGCGCGAGGCCGCCCTTCTCGAGCGCCTCGCGATAGAGGGGCTCGGCGGTCTCGAGCGAGCCCCTGTCCCATGCGGCGCGCGCCTGGCGGAGCGCCGGGCCGCCGGCCGCACTGTCGGACGCGTACGCGGGCGCTGCAGTCGTGACGAACACGAAGCAGGCGCCGGCGACCGCGTGCGACAGCGCACGCATGGCGCGGGATCTTTGCACCGTATGAAAAAGTATCGGGGCGCCCCCACGGAAGCAAGGAGCGGGACAGGTGTTCCGTATCGCGAGCCGGGAGCGCGCGGTGGACCGATGTGCGCAAAGGAGCGAGGCGCCGCTCCTGCGAATCGGATCAGGGGAAGGGCTGGCTTGGCCGCCCGCGCTCGAAATAGAAGCTGAACGTGCCGCGGATGTGGCCTCGGCAACGCGGAGGAGGACCGAGGCCTCCGGGCGCGACGTCCCGCGGATCGGCGAGATACACGTCGAAGCAGCCCGACGTGAGGCGCTCCGCGGCCTGCGGCTCGTCGAGGTTGCCATCGAAGACGTGGTTGAACGCCATCAGGCTCTTGCCGCTCCCGATGCCGGCCGGCGCGTCCTTGGCGGGATCGCAGCCGGTGGTGGGATCGGCGCCGGGCATCGCGTTCGCGCCGCAGGTGCCGTCGGTGGGGATCGACACCTCCTGCACCGCGTAGAGCGCGACGTTCTGCGTGCGACAGCTCTTCTGGAGATAGAGCGTGAGGCTGACGAATGCGGGGTCGGGGTTGGCCTTCACCGGCACGCCCGGCGGCACGACCGCGGGCGGGAGATCGACGACCACGGGTTGGTTGTAGAGACCCGCGACGCCGTGCGCGGGATCGGGCCGAACCTTGTTGATGTCGTTCAAGAGGATGGAGACGCCATCGCTGAACGACTCGAAGTCACTGCCGCTCTGGATGCGGAGCTGGAGCCCCTCGCGATACGGCTCGCCCGCGAGAAAATCGGCGCTGAGATCGAAGGGGCCGGTCCAGCAGTTCGGAACGTTGAGGGTGCCGGCGACCTTGCCGCTGCCTTCGCCCTGCGAGCACGCGGGCAGTGTCGACGCGAGCACGCAGAGGACGGCGCCCACCACGCCTCCGCTCACCATGACCCGCGCTGCGAGAGTGCGTCTCACGAAGCGTGACTGTAACAGAGCCGTCCGCCGCCGAGCACCCGATCGCCGTGCGGTCCGAGGTCGTAGAAGACCGCCACCTGGCCGCGGCTCACCGCGCGCACGGGCTTGGTGAAGCGTACGACCGCACGCGCGGTGCCGCTCGTGGCCTCGATGCGGCCCTCGGCGCCCTCGTGGCGATAGCGAACGCGCACGCGAGCATCGAGGGGGAGGGACACGCCCGGCGCGAGCACCACGTCGTCGACCTCGGCGACCATCGACTCGAGGCCTTCGCCCTCGCCGAGCCGGACGGTCGCAGTGTCGGCATCGATCGCGGTGACGAAGGCGGGCTTGCCCAGCGCGACACCGAGGCCCTTGCGCTGTCCGATGGTGAAGCGATGGATGCCCTCGTGGTTGCCGACCACCTTGCCGTCGGCGTCGACGATGGGCCCCGGACGAACGCGGCCCTTCGCGCGCGTCTCGACGAACGCGGCGTAGGCGCCGGCACCGGCGCCCACGAAGCACAGCTCCTGGCTCTCGCCCTTCGTCGCGCCGGGGATGTTGCGTCGCACCGCCTCGGCGCGGACCTCGGGCTTCATGCTGTCGCCGAGCGGGAAGACGAGGCGCTCGAGATGCGCGCGCGGGGTCGCGTAGAGGAAGTAGCTCTGGTCCTTCGAGGGGTCGGCGCCTTCACGCAGGTAAGGAACGCCGTCCGGCCCGGGCGTGCGGGCGACGCGCGCGTAGTGACCGGTGGCGACGCGCGCGGCGCCGAGACGATCGGCGAGGCCCATGAGCTCGGAGATCTTCACGCCGCGATTGCACGCGGTGCACGGGCTCGGTGTCTCGCCGGCGAGATACGCGTCGACGAAGGGCTCGACGACGGTCTTCGCGAAGAGCTCGCGGCGATCGAAGGTGAAGTGCGGGATCCCGAGCGCGTCGGCGGTGCGTCGCGCGTCGTACTGATCCTCGGGCGCGCAGCAGCGACCGTGAGAGCCGGCTCCAGCCTCCGGGTAGTCCCAGAGGTGAAGCGTGACGCCGACGACGTCGTGACCCTCGTCGACGAGGCGCGCGGCGGCGACGGCGGAGTCGACGCCTCCGCTCATGGCCACGATGATGCGCTCCCGATTCGCGTTCACGCCCGGGCCTTAGCGCATCACTGCCCCTGGAGCACGGTCTTCACGCCGCTCGTGGCGCGATCGACGAGCTTCGACGAGAGGTCGACGGCCTCGCTGTAGCGATAGACGCCGGCCTGGAGCGCGAGCAGCTCGCCGGGGCCGAGGTCCTTGCCGCCGCCCTCGATGGCGCGGCGCGTGACCTTCTCGCCGTGCTCGACCTCGCGACCGAGGCCCTGGAGGATGCGCGCGAAGGCGCTCGGTCCTTCTCCGTCGAGGCCCTGTGCGGCGCCGGCGCGCTTCGACGCGCCGTCCTTGTTCGTGCCGCCCTCGTTCGCAGCGGCGGCCCTTGCCGCGGCGGCGAGCCCTCGATCCTCGTTGCCGATCCTCATGGAACCACGGTCGGCCGCGTCGCCGAGGAGTTGCGCGACAATTTATTGCCGCCGGGTGCCCGGATTCAGCCTCAGCCAACGACGCGATCGCGCTTCAGCGCCTTCGTGACCTCTTCGATGGCCCGCGCATGGAGCCGGCTCGCCCACGACTTGGAGAGCCCGAGCTCACGCGCGGTCTCCTCGAACGGCACGTCCTCGAAGTAGTGGCGCTCGAGGAGCCGGCGTTCGGCCTCCGGTCGCGCGGCGATCGCGGCGCGGATGCGCGCGAGCAGCTCGGCGTGCGCGACCTCCTGCTCCGGGCTGGCCTTCGTGTCCTCGGCGCGGTCGACGGCCTCGCCCGATCGCATGGAGAGGAAACCGATGGCCATGGCCATGGCGGCGCTACCGAGCTGCTCGCTGATCTTCGCGTCGGCCTCGGCGTCGCCGGTCACCGGCGTGGACGCCTGCTCCTCGGCGGCGTTCTCGTGCACGCGATCCGCGGCCTGAAGCATGCGGAGCTTGCGGTAGACGCGGCGCGGAAGGTTACCGCTCTGGCGTACGCCGTCGATCATCGCGCCACGGATGCGGAGGTTCGCCCACCGCCGGAACGGAACCGCGCGATCGGGATCGAAGCTGCGCGCCGCCGCGAGCAGCGCCTCGCGTCCCTGCGATGCGAGATCGTCGACCTGCACGTAAGGACCGAACTGACGTCGTAGCTGTCGCGCGAGCATGTCGACGAGCTCGAGACCTTCTTTGACACGCGCGATCACCTCCGGCGGGTCGGCCGGCGGTGTTGCGCGTGCGGGAGGTGCGGGAGGTGCGGGAGCGTCGACCATGATCTGCGGGGTTGGCCTTGTGGGAAAATCCCAGGGACCGCATCGTGAAGTCAAGGGAGGTCAGTGTCGACACATGATCAACTT
>JAYTZB010001508.1:0-9140 GCA_043742085.1 Polyangiaceae bacterium | reverse complement strand
CGTTACTGCCGAGCTCGAGGCGGTTTGCGAGGGCGTGGCTCGCCTCAACGAGCAACGGCCGCCATCGCGCAGAGCGATGACGGCCGTTGCCGAGTCGAGACGCGGGCGCGGCGCCCGCCGCGGGTGGGCTAGAAGCCGATCACCGTCGTCGGAGGGCTGCCGCCGAAGCCCCAGCACTGCACCGAGCCGCCAGCGATGAGCGCGCAAGCGCCCGCCACTCCGGCCGCGATGGCCGTCGCGTTGGTGACACCGGGCACGGTCGTCGCGAGCCCGTGCTCGCCGTCCGTCGCACCAGCGACCTCACCTTGGGTGTTGCGTCCCCAGCACTGCACCGTTGCGTCAGCGAGGAGAACGCAGGCGCCGAAGCCGCCCGCAGCGACGTCGGTGGCCGTCGTGACGTTCGTCACCGCCACGCCAGGCTGCCCGGCGGTGCAACCCCTCCCGTTGACACACGAGTTGGTTCCGAGCTTCGCGTGCGAGCCGTCGCCAAAGCACTTCACCGTCGAGTCGGACTGCCTGGCGCAGACGAAGCCGCTGCGTGGCCCGCCGCCGCCGTTCGCCGAGAGCTTCGTCGCCGTCCCGACGTTCACCGTCTGCGGAGTATTGCCGAAGCTGAGACGACCGCCGTTACCGCCCCAGCACTGCGCCGTCCCGTCCGCGAGAAGGGCGCAACCGCCGGAGGGGATCACCGAGAGCTGTGTCGCTGTCGTGATGCCGGAGACCTGGACCGGCGTGGTGCTGTCGCTGGCGTGGCTGGACGGGGCGCCGTTGCCTAGCTGGCCGTGCGCGTTGAGGCCCCAGCAGTAGACGGTGCCTGCCGCAGTGAGTGCACACGCATGCTTGTACGCCGCGCCGACCGAGACGGCATTCGTGAGAACGGGGACCTGCACCGGCGTGGCGCCGTACACCTTCGTGAAGCCGCGCCCGTTGTTCTGGTTGCCCATGGTGCCCCAGCAGGCGACCGTACCGTCCGTCTTCGCCGCGCATCCGAACTCACCGCTCGTGGCGACGGCAATCGCGCCCGTCAGACTCGGAACGACGACCGGCTCCGCGCCATTGTCCCAGCAAACTACACGGCCTCCTTGAATGAGCGCGCAGCTCGACCTCGATGATGCAGCGTTTCTGTTACGGGAGCTCGATGCGCTGACGGAAAGCTGCACGGCCTTGGCGATGCCCGCCGCGCTTGCCGCGAGACCGGCGGGAAGCGGTGCGCAGAGCGTGGTGCTGCTCGTGACCGAGAGCGTGCCCGACACGGCCTTCAGCTGCGACGGCGCGACGGTCACGGCCCGCGGAAGCGTTCCGCCCGCCGCAACCGACGTTGCCCCCGCCGGCCCCGCGAAGTCGGGGTTGGAAGAGACGACGGTGACGTTCGCCGCGACGTTGCCGGTGTTGACGACGTCGAACGACTGCGGCGCGGACGGGACGAACGCGGTCTGCGTCCCGAACGCGAGGGGCGTCGCGGAGAGCGCGAGGATGGCGCCGCTCGCCGTCTGCGTGAGCGCGACGGCATGCGGGGTATCGCCGGTCGCGTTCGTCGTGATGTTCAGCGTGTCGCCGAAGCCGTTCGCCGTGGTGGCCGAGGTCTGCGGGATCGCCTTCGGGGTCACGATGATCGACGACTGCGATCCCGGCAGCACGGTGTTGGTGGCCGGAGAGATCGTGTACGGAGACGCAGCGCCGGCGGCCAGCGAGGCCGTGTACGTGTACGAGGCGCTGCCGGTGTTGAACACCGTGATGACCTGCGCGCCGGTGGTGGTGCCGCAGTTGACGAGCCCGTAGTCGAGCGCGCCCGGCGACACACCGACGACGCCGCCGGCGCCTCGGCCGTTCATGGCGATCGTGGTGGCGCTCTGGCCGCAGACGGCGCCAGTCACGGTGATGGCCGAGGACGTCGACGCGAGGTTGATGGTCGAGGGATGGAAGCGCGCGGCGACGCCTGTGGCGGTCGCGCCTGGCGCGACCGTGGCCTTCGGCGTCGCCGTCGATCCTCCGACGGCCACGGTGAAGTCGGTGTTGGCCGGCTGCGCGAAGGCGATCAACGCGGGCGCGTTACCGGTGTTCTTGATGTTGAGCGCGATCTCGGGCGCGTTCGTCTGGATGGGCACATCGCCGAACGCGACGTTCGCGGGTGTCACGGTCAGCGTCGCGCCTTGCGCGGTCGCCTTGATGGGTACGTACTTGAACGGGTTGAGCGGATCGCTCGTCGTGACGGCGAGGGTCGCCTGCCGCAGGTCGCCGGCGTTTGCCGACGCGGGCATGCTCGACGCCTTCACGATCACGGTCGCGGTCTCGTTGGCCGCGAGCGTCCCGCTCTTCGCGCTGCTGATGTCGAAGTACGTGGCGTTGTCGATCTGCACGCTCCACGTGAGCTGACCGCCGCCCTTGTTCTGGATGGTGAACGTCTGGTCGGCCGGGGCCGCCGCGCCGCAATCGATGTTGCCGAAGGTCACCTCCGTCGCCGAGAGGACCGCCGAGGGCGGACCTGCCGGGACGACGACGTCGGCGCCCGCATCGGCCGGGGGCGGCGCGCTCGCCTCGGGCCCCGCGTCGAACCCCGCGTCGGCGGGCGGCACGAATGCAGGAGTGGAGGAATTACAGGCCAGCACGAGCATCACTGCCGGCACGGCCCACGGGGCGAGCCGAGTTATTACGGAGCTACGCATACGGATTTTCGACCTACTGGTGCCGGGGGACCGGCGTTGGAGCCACGTGGCTGTAACAAGCTCACCGCAAGAAGTTACAAACCGCGCAAGCCTGTCACACTAAAATGTCCCATAAGCGATTTCATTAACATTCCGAGTTGTTGCGCGGATTCGTAGGGGCGTGTGCGGTCCTGCAAGCGCGCGTCACCCCATCCGGGCGACCTCATCCACAGACCACGGCCTCGCTTCCTGCAGGGCGTCCGCGGGACAACGACCGGGTCGAGCGCGAGTTAAGGAGTTGCCTCGCCTCCGGTGCTCCGAGGTTGGCCGCCGGCCACTGCGGGGGCCTCGTAAACGACGGTCGTGCCGCCCTCACCGATGATCGCGCCGAGCTCGTGGCGGCCCGAGACGACGACGATGCGTTACGCGCTCAGAGGCTTCCGGCGTCGGGGATGGGTGCGGCGGCGCCCTCGTGCGGGGGCCACGGCAGTGCGACGCGTACGTCGCGCGCACGATCCCAGAGCTCGAGCTTCGTACCGCGACTGGTGGCCGGGAAGAGCACGCCGATGCGCGTCCGCAGCTTCGGCTCGAAGCGCGGCTGCGTGCGTAGTCCGGCGTCGGGGGCCTCGGGTACACCGAGCATCGGAAAGTCGAAGCGAACGCGCTCGATCAGCGTCGGCCCTTCGAAGAGCTCGAGGGCGAAGCGTCCCATCACGCGCGGCGTTACGTGGGGCGCGCCCATGTCGATCTTGTGGACCTCGAGCAGGTACACCTCGCCTCGATCCCAGCGCAGGTCGAAGACCCACTGCATGCGCTCGTTCATGGGCGGCGGGTCGGGTGGCGTCTTCGAGATGACCGTGCCGCCGGTCTCGGGCGCGCCTGCGTCGCGAAGGCCGGCCGACGCGTCGCGTGCGGCGCCGGCGTCGCGCGGGTCGTTCGGCTCGGCAGCGGCGTCGCTCGTCGAGGAGAGTGCGAGGCCCATCGCCACGAGCGCCGCGAGGGCGCCGGGGAGGATCTGCAGGACGATGCGCTTCAGGGATCGAGCTCGCACGACATGGCCATATCCCACGCTTCAGTAGCGCCGCCAAGCTCCGTCCATGCGCGCGTGAGCTCGACGGGGACCGGCGCCGCGGCGACCAGCGGCGCGCCGCTCGCGTCCGGGACGGAGACGCGTGCGGCGTGGAGGGCGATGCGCGCGAGCGACACGGTGCGCCCGCCTGCAAGCGTGACACGCGCGGCCCCGCCATAGTCTCGATCGCCGAGGAGCGGCGCGCCGGCGTGGCTCGCATGCACGCGAATCTGATGGGTGCGCCCCGTCTGCGGCTCGACCGCGAGGAGCGCATATCCGGGAACGCGCGCGACGGCGCGCCAGTGCGTGCGCGCCTCCTTCGCATCGGCACCGAACGCGGCGCGGTGCCTCGCGTCCTTCCCCGCGCCGATCGGTGCATCCCAATGACCACGGCGATCGACCTGATCACGTTGATCAACGCGATCAACCTGATCAACGTTGATCAACGTATTGCCCGGCGCGACGGCAATGGCCACGTAGCGCCGTGCGTAGCGGCCCTCGTCGCGCGCGCCGCGCAGGCGCGCCTCGGCCTCCGCGGTCGTCGCGAAGATCACGACACCGCTGACCTCGCGATCGAGGCGCGACGTGACGCGCATGTCCGCGACCCCTACCCCGATCGACTTCGCCGCGAGCGCGACGAGCGAATGCGACGCACCCCCGTGGTCCGGCACGGTCGGCATCCCCGCTGGCTTGTTGCACGCGATCATCCCGTCGCGCTCCCAGATCACCGCCCACGCGCCAGCAGCCCTCGCTCCCGCCCCCGCTCCCGCTCCCGCTCCCGCCCCGATCCGTACCTCGTCTCCGACGCGCACCGGCTGCCCCGCGCTCTTCGCCCGCGCGCGTCCCACGAAGACGCGGCCCTCCTCGATGGCGCCCGCTCCCTCGCCCGCGCGCTCCACGATGTCGCCCACCGTCGCGCCGTCACCCTCGCGCACCACCCAGCGCTTCTCTCGACCGCGCGGGCCTCTCACGCGCTCACGCCTCAGACCTTGGTCGCCGGCAGCCGCTCGACGATGCCGCGGTCGCCATCGAGGCGCACGCGGTCGCCGGTCTTCAGCGCGCGCGTCACGCCGTCGACGTTGACCACGCTCGGGACCCCCAGCTCGCGCGCCACCACTGCCGCATGGCTCAGTGGCCCGCCGAGCTCGGTGACGACCCCCGCGGCGATGCAGAAGAGCGGCGTCCACCCGACGTCCGTGGTGTGGACGACCAGGATCTCACCGGGCTGCAGCTCGCTCATCTGCGCCGCCGAGAGCAGCACGCGCGCACTGCCTTCCACGACGCCCGAGCTGGCACCCGTGCCCTTCATGACGTCGCCGCCGGCGGGCGGCAGCTGCACCGAAGGCGGCGTACCGATGAACGTCGCCGGCGGATCGGGCCGCGCCTGATCACGCATGTATTCTGCACGTCTGGCACGAACGAGCGGCGCCAGGTCGGTGCGTGATGCACGCAGCGCGTTCACCACTTCGTCGACGGTGAGGAAGAACACGGTGTGCGTCGACGCCAGCGGCGAGCTCGTTCGACGGAGCTCGGCCCAGTCGCGCGCCAGCTCCGGGACGAGGCGAAGCAGCCGGCGGTCGGCATCGAGGGCGACCTCACGCAACATGCCCAGAACCCGCGTGACCTGCGTTCGCATCTGCTCGCGACGACGCGCCGCCTTCTGAACGCGCGTGATGAGATGACGCACCAGCGTCTGCTCCGCGAATTTGAGACGCGGAACGAGCCGCTGCATCTCCGCGTCCGCCGCCGACTTGGCGCGTGCGAGCTGCGGCTCGACATCGCGCGCTTGCCCGCGAAGCGAGACGCGGATCATCGCCAGCACGGGGCGTGGGTCTTCCTTCCAGCGCGGGGTCGACAGCTCCGCCTCGCGCACTGCGCGATCGCCGTAGAGCTCGAGGAAGCTCGCCAGAGCGCGCTTCACGGGACCTTCCGGGATCGCACCGAGCGTCGCGTCCTCGCGGACGAGCACCGCGCGGGCGTCGGCATCTCGCCGGGCGAGATCGACGATGCGCATCACGCCGATGGCGGGACGGGCGCTCTCGAGATCACGGATCCCGCGCGTCAGGTCGTGCGCGAGCCGCTCCGCGCCCTCGGGCTCGACGCGCGACAGCACGCCCTTCAGGATGATGTGCGTACCGAGCGCGCTCGACGCGCACGTGAGCATGACGTCGCCAGTGCGCTCGAGCAACGCCTGGACGTCGCGGATCTTCCGCGCCACGCCTTCGTCGGGGAGGATCGCGAGATCGAGCGCGTTGTGGAGGCGGAACAGGTGCTCGGCCTCCTGCTCGAACTTGGAGACATGATCGTCGAGGCGCAGCTGCTCGCGGAGGAGACGCGTCGCGGTGAGCGGCAGTCGCGCGTAGAAGCCCTTGTGCGAGACCTCGCCGACCTGGCTCGCGAGCTCGTCACCGCCCGAGCCGCCGCCGAGCTCGACGAGCGTCCGCGGATCGAGCCACGGTACCTGCGCAGCGATGCGCATGAACTCGGTGAGGTTGAGGTAGAAGCGACCGTGCACGTTGCCGACGAGACGCGCGTGCTTCGGCACCGAGCAGCCGAGCGTCCCGAAGGCCTTGCGGAAGCCCGATTCGCTGTAGTCGCCGGCCACCGACCACGTGAAGGGCGTCGCGACTCCGGGGAGCGCCTCGCCCACGTTGCAGCTGCTCCATACGGTGCCGGCCTCGCCGCCCTCGGGGAAGCCGCGTCCGGTAACGTGACGCGCTTGCACGATCCACACGCGCTCGCCTTCGCACGCGAACTCGACGTCCCACGGGACGTCCTCGACCTGCTCGAGCCGGTTGGCGATGGCGGCGAGGTCCTTGATGCGCGCGGGCCCGAGCGCGGGCTCGTCAGGGTGCTCGACCTCCACCTCCACCACGCCCGCGTCGCCGACGATCGCGGCGCGCAGCTTGCGCGCGATGGTACTCTCGAGGATGTTTCCGTCGACGTCGAGGCGAAGCATGTCGGGCGTCGTGATGCCGTCCACGACGGGCGAGCCGAGCCCGAAGCCGGCGTTCACGATGCGCTCGCGTGGTCCGACGTGATTGCGCGTGAACATCACACCAGCGGCCGTTGCGCGCACGATGGGCTGCAGCACCACCGCCATCCCGACGTCGCGAACGCCGTGCGTAGCGAGGTAACCGAGCGCGCGTCCGGAGGCGATCGACGCCCATACGCGACGCACCGCTTCGGCGAGCGCAGGACCGCCGCGCACGCCGAGCACCGACTCGGCGAGACCGGCCATCGACACGAGCGCTCCGTCCTCGCACGTCGCGCTCGAGCGCACCGCGAAGCCCCACGGCGCGTTTTCGCCATGCCGCGCCCATAGCTCCTCGAGCTCTTGCTCGAGCGGCGCAGGAAGCTTGGCCGAGAGGATCTCCTGTCTCGCCTCGGCAGCGCGTGCGTACACCGCGCGGCCGCTGGCGGCGCGTAGAAGCGAGCGCGGCTCGCACGACGGCGACAGCTCGCGCAACGCTGCGACGAACGCCTTTTGCGGGACCACCCAGGTCTCGGGCACGAGGAATCCGTTGCGACGAAGCCACGCGAGCCGCGCCGCCTTGCCGCCGACGTTCCTGCGATCCGAGAGAGCCTCGTCGCGAGCGAGGGCATCGAGCCCGAGCAGCCACGGCGCCGCGTGCGCGCGGGTCGACGTGCCCTTCGTGGCGAGTGCCTCGGCCATCCGGCCGCCGATGGTAGCAGGCTGAAAGGCTCGCCGTCGGTCAGCCGTCGGTCAGCCGCCCCTCACGCGTGGGCGAGCAGGCGGTCGTGCCAGAGCAGCATTTCGATGGCCCCGGGACCGCGATTGAACGGGTAGTCGTGAGGTCCGGGGACGTCGGCGTAGTCGTGGTCGATCCCGGCCGAACGCCACGCGAGAGAGGTGTGCGAGATCGCGCCGCGGAAGTAGTCGTCCTTGCTCGTGAGGAGCCGCAGCTTGAGCGCGGCGTTCTTCGCGCGCGCGGCCTTCGCGAGATCGGTGAATTCCGACACCTGATCCTCGCCGAGCGCCGCCTGCAGGCTGCCGACAGCGCCGAACGCGTCGGGATTTCCGAGGCCGACACGCAGCGAGACAGCACCACCGAGCGATACCCCGTCGATGCCGGTGGCAGCCGCGGTGGTGAGAACAGGCAGCTCACCGCGCACGCGCGGAAGCACGGTCTCGAGGAGATAGCGCCCGTAATCCTTGATGGGTGCGGGCTTCCGCAGATCGAGGTCGGGCAGATACGGACAGACGATCACGAGGCCCTTGAACGGCTTCGCGGCGAGGCCCTCGTTCAGCTCGGCAAGGCGCTTGGGGTCGGCAAATCCCTCGAGGTCTGCGGTCGTGATCGGCGGCGCACACACGCGTTCGATCGCGCGAAGCAGCGCGTAGTCGCGTGGCCAACCCATCACGCCTTCGACGGGGCCCTTGTTGGCCTCGCCGCGGCCATGGAGCGCGAAGAGCACGGGGAGCTTCTCGTCGGGCTTCGTCCACGACGGCACGATGATGACGGCGCGACCGCCGTTGTCGAACGTCCACGTCTCGGTTCCGACCTTCCCTCGCGGAAGCGCCGTGGCATCGAGCGGCGGCATCTCGGGGAGCTTCGTCGCAGCAGGTACAGGCTCGCTGGCGGCAGCCCGCTGCTGCTCGCGCCGCGAGCACCCGCCGGCAGCCGTCGCCACGGCGAGCGAGGTCAGAGAACCGAGGAAGCTCCGGCGACCGATCACGCGCGGAAGGTAACTCAGTCTTCGGGCGGCGTCGGCATCTTCCCGGTCGCCGTGCGCACGAGATCCGCGAGACCGGGATCGCTCTTCATCTGATCCCGCAGCACGCTCTTGATCTCGTCGAGCTCTGCGGCGGAGAGGCCGTCGAGCCCGGACGTTGCCTGATCGACCTTGAGGTCGATGTAGCCGTGGACGTCCACTTCGCCGGCGCGAAGCCGGCCGAGCGGCGACGTCGGCGAGGTGGCCGACGCCGCGTCCACGTTCTGCGCCCGTGCTGCTTCGGGCCGATCGACCTTGAAGGTCGCGTCGGTCTTCTTGACGCCAGCTGCGCCACCCGTGCCTTGGGTCTCAGGGGTCGGAGGAAGACCTGCGCCTTTGCCGATACGGTCGATCGCCATGGGAACACCTCGATTCTAGCGGATGTTGCCGATGGCCGTCTTCACGGTGTCGTGCTCGGCCTTGAGAACGTTCGAGAGCGCGGTGAACGAGCGGTTCTGCGAGTTCACGGCCTCCTGGATCTGCAGGTAGTAGAGGTTCATGTCCTGGCTCTGCTGGAGCGAGGACTCGAGGCTGCCGCCCTCGGCGCCAGGGACACCGGACGTGCCCGGCGACCCGGTGGAGCCGCCGCTGGCGCTGGAGAGCGCAGCGTGTGCCGCGGTCTGTGAGACCGGGTTGTTGACGCGAGAGATACCGCCCGGGCCTTCCGGGGAGATGCCGCCGCTGCGGACCGG
>JAYTZB010001507.1:0-5090 GCA_043742085.1 Polyangiaceae bacterium | reverse complement strand
TCGGCGAAGAGCTTCGAGCGGTAGTACGGCCAGCGGTTGAGGAGCGCGATGGGCGCCTCGTCGTCCTCGGTGGCGACGTGATCGGGATCGGCGCTCACGGCCACGGTACCGCTCGTGGAGGCGATGACCGCGCGGCGCACGTTCTTCGCGATGGCGGCGTCGAGGACGTTCTTCGTGCCCTCGACGTGGATGCGCTGGAGCTCCTCGGCGTCCTCGGCCTTGCGCGAGACCTTGCCGGCGCAATGGAAGACGCCGTCGCAGCCCGCCGCCGCACGCTCGACGCTTGCCTTGTCGAGCACGTCACCGCGAACCGGCGCCACTCCCTCCGGGACGTCCTTGCCGCTGCGCACGAGCGCGACCACGTCGTGACCGTGGGCGCGAAGGGCAGCGACGAGATGACGGCCGAGAAACCCCGTGGACCCGGTGACGAGATAGCGACTCACGGGGCATTCGTAGTCGTGCGCCCAGCTATTGCCAAGGACTACGGCGCGGCCTAGATCGTGCGGGTTTGGCACCGCCGCCGCGTACTCGTCGATTCGCCTATTACGACCGCCTGTCGGGCAAGCAGAAGGCCACCTATCGCGCGAGCGACGCCATCGCCGAGGTGCCGCTGACCGACGTGGCGGCCCTGGTGAAGCTGGTCCGGCTCATCGAGGTCGAGCTGGCGACGGGCAAGCGCGCGCGGGTGGCGCTGGCCGTGACGGCGTTCGTCGGAGCGGTGGTGGCGCAGCTAGGGGCGCCGGCGGTCAAGGTCCACGTCCGCCTGGTGCGGCCCGATCTGGAGGACGCGGAGCTGCATGGCCTCTACACGTTTGCCTCGGAGGACAAGCCGCCCAAGCTCGAGGTGTGGATGCGCACGCGCGCCAACGAGCAGGTCGTGAAGTTCCGGACCTTCCTGCGGACGGTGTGTCACGAGCTCCTGCATCATCTCGACGTCACGGTCTTCGCGATGGACGACAGCTTCCACACCGAGGGCTTCTTCCGTCGCGAGTCGAGCCTGGTGCGAACGCTCCTGGGTGAGGAGGAGCGCCCGCGCCGCGCGCGACCCGTCACCGTGCAGATGGGCCTGTTCGAGACGACGCCCAAGCCGCCACGCTCATAGCGCGTCGAGCGCGGCCGTCAGCGCGGGAAGCCCGCTGACGATCTGTTCGTAGTCGGAGTTGCCGCAGCGCGCGACGGGCGTGAGCGTGAGTTCGCCGGTCGGCGTCTCGACGGAGAGGACCGTCATCGCGCCGTCATACTCGGTGAGCTTGGCAGGCGCATACCGGATGCCGTCGAGCGCGCTGCGCACCGCGCCGATCTCCTGCGCCGTGAGCACGCGCGAGGTGATGGCATCGCCGCTCTTCTTGCCGAAGCGCGGGGAGGTGCCCGGCGGCGCCGGCGGGACGCTCGCGGCGCCGGCGTCGCCGTTCAGCACGACGCAACGATGCGTCTCGAGAGTGCTCGTCGCGAAGTCGACGATCTGGACGGCGGCGTCCCCCGCGCATGACCCCTCCGCAGCGCCGCAGAACGCCTTCGCGAGCTCGATGCGCGTCGCGCCATCGCCGGGAACGGCGCTCGCGCCGGTGCCCTCGTTGCCAATCACGTTGGCGGTGCCGCCGGACGTCGTCGATGGCGACCCGGGCGCAGGCGTGAGGTCGGTCGTGCTCGCGCTGCCGCCCGAGCATGCAGCGAGGCACGCCATGAACGCGGGAACCGTGATGCGACCGAAGAAGCGAAGTGCAATCGTCATGGCGCTCGCACGTGCACGGGCCAGACCAACCGGCACATCGTCAGATAGTGCCGCAAATGTCGGCTCTCTACGGGCCCTCGAACATGACGCCGAGGTCGTGGTTGTGCCGGTCGCGGCCTCGTCACACTTCGCGTGTCTCGTCCGACGAGCCCCGGACCGCCCCACAAAGAAGGAGACGCGTCATGAGGCAGCGAATGAGGACCCTGGCGACGACGTTGATGTTCGCAGGCGGCACCGCCGCGGTGGTGCTCGTGGTGGTGTGGCCGCGGACCACGCTCGCCGAGGAGATCCCCGACTCCGATCGCATGGGCGAGTACGAGGAGGAGGGAATGAAGTTCGGCAACATCGTGGTGAAGGGCGAGCTCGTCGCCGACGGGACGCCCAGCGGCTGGTCGCTGGTGCGGACGTTCGAGAACCAGAGCGACGCGCCCGAGAAATGCGTGATCGAGGAGCGTGTGCTGCGCACCGAGACCATGCCCGGCGCGCGCGTGACGCCGGCGTCCGTGGCGCTCGTCCAGCGCAACCAGACCATCGCGCTGGGCCCGCACGAGAAGCGCAAGATCGGCGTCCGATTGTCGGAGTCGATCGGCGCGGAGATCACGGCGGGGCTCCGAAAGAAGGCCTGGATCGAGCAGGCCCAGCAGCGGGCCATCGCCGCGGAGCACTACGATGCGCCGGCGATGCGTGCAACCTACATGACGTTCGACGTCGAGTACCTCAACGCGCTGCCGGCAGGGGCCACCGCCGAGCGCCATCACGACAACGGCGTGCTCCGGCCCGAGGGCATGCCGATGCCGCCGTCGCGCCCGCAGGTGGCGGTCATCGATTCGCTATGACGAGCATGCTGGGGCGCGCTACCGGCGCCGCGCTCGGCCTCCTGCTCGCCCTCGCGGTGCTCTTCCGCGCCGGTCCACGAAGCACCGAAAAAATAGCGGTGCGCGCTGCCGCCGCCGCGCTCTCCGCCGCGGCGGTCGCCGACGACGCGGGACCGCTGCGCGAGGTGCTCATGCACTACGTCCCCGAAGTCGAGCCGTCGTTCCACGCCACGTACCGCGATTTCCTGCTCTCGCTGGCGCCCGAGACGCGCGTGCTCTTCGTGGTGCGCCGTCAGGATCGCGCGCGTCTCGACGCGTTTCTCGCCGCGCTCGACGGCACGGGCGGGCTGGCGCGTCGCGTTCGTGTCGTCGAGATCGGACGGCCGCTCGGGATCTGGTCGAAGGACCGCGCGCTCGTGCTCGGGGACGCGGGCGCGAACGCGAAGATCGAGCTCGTGATCCCGCCGCGGACACGCCCCGGCGAGGGCTCTCGGCCCGCCGACTGGGACATCGTCCCAGCGGTCGCGGCCGCTCTGCCCGACGAGATCGTGGTGCGGCAGCTACCGATCGCCTTCGACGCGGGGGACTTTGCGATCACGCGGTCGCGCGTCCTCTTCGACGTGAACCTCTTCGCGCGCAATCGCGCGCGCGGCTTTCGCTCGCCCGAGGAGCTCCGCGATCGCATGAGTACGCTGCTCGGTCGTGATGTGCTGATGCTGGGCACCGAGGTCGGCGACGTGCCGCGCCATCACATGTCGATGTACATGACGCTGCTCGAAGGCAGCGTGGCGCTGGTCGGCGACCCCGAGGCGGGCGCGAGGCTCGTCGGCCGCGACTACGTGCCCGGGGAGACGAGCCCCGAGACGGGCGAGCTGCTCCATTCAGACTTCACGCTCGCGACCCGCGCGCGCTTCGAACGCGCCGCCAGCGACCTCGCCGCCGCAGGTTTTCGCGTGGTACGCATCCCCACCGTGCCGTTCGACGACAAGACGTACTTCGCGTACACGAACGGCGTCTACGAGACTCGCGGTGGTCGACGCATGGCTTGGGTTCCGAGCTTTGGCGTCCCGGCCATCGACGACGCGGCGCGCACCGTCTACGAGGGCCTCGGCTGGAGCGTGGTCCCGGTCTCGGTGCGAAGCCTCTACGCGAGCCACGGCACCATCGGCTGCGTCGTCAACGTCCTCGCGCGTGGCGAGTAGAAAGCGTCAGTCCTGCGGGGCGCGCGGCAGCGTGAAGTAGAAGGTGGTTCCCTGGCCGGGGACGCTCTCTACCCAGATGCGTCCCGCGTGGGCGTCGACGATCCCCTTGGCGATGAAGAGCCCGAGCCCCTGGCCCTGCCACGCGGTCTCGGGAGCTTGCCAGTGGCGCTCGAAGACGTGAGGGAGGTTCTCGGGGGTGATTCCCACGCCGTGATCGCGGACGCTGAACTGCACCTCCAGGGGGTCGGCGCTGATTCCCAGCTCCACCGTGCCGCCGCTCGCGCTGAACTTCACGGCGTTGCCCACCATGTTCGCCAGCACCTGAGCGATGCGCTTGGGGTCGCAGCGGACGTCGATGGCGGAACGATCGCTCCAGACCAGCGCGACGTTCTTCTCCAGCGCCACGTCGGTCGCTCCCTCGATGGCCTCGTGAACGAGGGCGCTCGTCGTGGTCTCGGTCGGCGTGATGCGGAGACGTTGCTCGCGGATGCTGGCGAGGTCGACGAGATCGTCGATGAGCCGCGTCAGCTTCGTGGCGGAGCGCGCGACAGAGGCGATGGCGACGTTGCTGCTGTCCGCGGCGCCGGTTTGCAGGACGTGGACCGCCAACAACAAGCTGTTGAGCGGGGTGCGTACGTCGTGCGAGACGATCGCCAGTACCTCCTCGAGACGGCGCACTGCCTCTTCCGCATTCACGCGGGCTTGTCGTTCGCGCTCCCCGGCGGTCTTGACGTTGTTGATGTCGATGGTCACGCCCCGGAAGATGCAGAGCCCGTTCTCGTCGGCGCGATGAACGCCGGTGTGAAACCACAGGATGGCTCCCTCGGCGTTCACGCAGCGATGCTCGAGTCGGAGGTCGTTCGCCTCGCCGGATCGGAGCTTGTCGAGGAGCGCGAAGAAGGCCGGGAGGTCATCGGGGTGGAAGCAGCGTTCGAGGCTTCGCGGATCCGCGAGCCACGCTTTGCTCTCGTAGCCGAGCACCAGGAGGGTGTGGTCGCTGACGAACATGTAGCGCTGCGTCGTGTCGTCGAACTCCCAGACGATCGCGTGATCGAGGGCGTTCACCAGCCTCAGGAACCGCGTCGCGTCGCGGGTGACGTCGGGGTGGGTAGCCATCGGCGGCAAGCGTAGTCCTTTCGACACGCGCTGACGATTCGGGTCCTGACCGTGCCATTGCCCAGGAACGCGGTCGCGCCAGGCGGCCAACGACATGGGCGTCCCGTCTCCAGGCCGGGGGCACACCGTGGCACGCGCGATCACCGCATGTTTCCCGCGATTCCAGGCATTGCCGAGCTGGTGCGCACCTTGCTTTGCGGTCGGGCAACATGCGCCTCCTCATGG
>JAYTZB010001506.1:0-1824 GCA_043742085.1 Polyangiaceae bacterium | reverse complement strand
CGGTGGCCGTGACGAATGTGACGGTGGTCCCGACCACCGCTCCGATGACGCCCAGGACTCTACGCGCACGGCTCTTTTTCGAGCGGCTCTCCAGCGATGCGGGCATCAGTAAGCTTCTCCGATGCCGATATGCACTGCGATTGGGATGCCAAAGAGCCGCTCGGGCTCACGCTCGTCCGGCGTAAGGCCTCCGAGCACTTGCATGCCCGGAATGCGGTATCCGATGTCCAGCCGGATGGGGCCGGCCGGCGTGTCGTAGCGTCCTCCCCCACCGCAGGAGAGGTGGAGGTGGTCGAAGCGGAAGTCGTTCACCCGTGGCGAAACGTCACTGGAGTCGCAGAAAGCGGCGACGGAGAGCGGGCCGGCAAGGACGTAGCGAAACTCCGCGGACGCCTCCCAGAGCGTGAAACCGCCGGTCGGGGACCGACAACGGTCGTCGACGACGGTCGGCGCGTTGACGTCGCCCGCGAGGACGCACTCGGCGTTGATCGCTCCGGCAGCGGTCTGCGGCGTGAGGAATGGAACGATGTCGTACGGGCCGACGCCGCGGATCGGATAGCCGCGATTCTGGTTCGGGCCGCCGGAGAAGAAGCCGCGGAAGAACGTGAGCTGATAGTCCTTCGTCGCGCCCGCCGGATCGTCGCCGAGCTTGCCTTTGTTCGGACCGTTGTGGACGACGTTGCCGTAGTTGGGCGCCTCGAGGAGCCCCGCAGCGCCGCGCAGCGCGAACACGAGCTTCTTCTTGTAGAGCGGGATGTAGCCGCGTACCTCGGGCTCGACCCTGAAGTCGGTGGCGTTGCCGCCCAGACCGGCCACCTGCAGACGATTGGCGAGGAAGATGCCCTGCGTGGGGTGCACCTTGTCGTCGCGGAAGTCGAACGTCGTATAGAGCTCGGGATACGAGATGATGATGAGGCTGAGATTCGGGTCCTTGCCGTTCACGTACGCGAACGGATAGGCGACCTGGGTGTTGTAGGAGATGGCCCCGAACAGCTTCCAGATGGTCCGCTCGAGGCCGATCGCATCACGGACCTCGCCGTAGCCGATGACGCGCGCATCCGGGAGCGGGTTCGGGTTGATGAGCACGGGATAGATGTTGAACTCCGGGCGAATGAAGCCCTTCGTGCGGGCCTCGAGGAAGCTCGGTTGGCTCAGGTCGAAGCGCAGGCGCTCCTCGGGGAGGATCTTGCTCGGCGCGACGATGTTGTTCACGCGCATCGGATAGAGGACGACGCCGGGGCGGAACTCGACCGAGAAGGTGCGAAGCCCGCCGAAGAAGTTCTTGCTCTCCCAGCCGATGAGGCCGTGCACGTCGGTCTTGAGCGCGTCGAACTCGACACCGCCGCCGACGCGGATGGTGTGAAGGCGTGACGGCTCGAGCTTCACGCGCACCGGCACGACGGGCGGGCCGGGCGGCGGTGGTCCACCCTGGCCGGGACTGCCCGCGCCCTTGCCTTGGTCGCCGTTGGCGTCCTTGTTCCCGAGGTTCTCCTCGTCGGACTTGCCGGGCTTGTTCGGCGGCGGGTCGGGCGTCCCCGGAATGTCCGGCTTCAGCTCGACGGACGCGAACACGCCGAGATCGAGGAGCGCTTGCTGCGCGTCGTCGAGCTCCTTCTCGGAGTATTCGCTGCCCGGCGTGATGTCGACGGTCCTGCGGATCTGCCGGTCGGGCAGCGGCCCCAGGCCTTCGATGATGATCTCGCCGAAGACGCACTTCGGGCCCGGCGTGACCGTCATCACGACGTCCACGCGATGCGTGACGATGTCGACGGCGGCGTCGCTCTTCACCTTCGCGTACGCGTAGCCCTTGTCGCTGAGCGCGCG
>JAYTZB010001505.1:0-2284 GCA_043742085.1 Polyangiaceae bacterium | reverse complement strand
AAGTCGACGCACTCTGCGATCAACTTCGCAAAGCAGACCGGTCTTCCCTTCTCGATCCTCGTCCTCGGTGCGGGCGCCAAGGCGGCCTCCGCCGAGGTCACCACCTACGGCGCGGCCAAGGTCATCGTCGTCGACGACGCCTACCTCGCGAACCAGGTGGCCGAGCGCTTCGCTCCCACCATCGCCGAGGTCGCCACGAAGGGCGGCTTCGACATCATCGCCGTCACCGCGAGCTCGTTCGGCAAGGACGTCGCTCCCCGCGTCGCTGCCAAGCTCGGCGCCGGCTACGCGCCGGACATCCGCGGCGTGAAGGCCGACGGCGGCAAGCTCGTCTACCAGCGCCCGGTCTTCGCGGGCAACGCGTTCGCCACCGCCGAGCTCGTCACGCCCGTGCAGGTGGTGAGCGTTCGTCAGAGCGAGTTCGCGCCTGCGGAAGCAAGCGGCGGAGCGAGCCCCGTCGAGGACGCGGCGCTCGCCGCGAAGGATCCGGCCGCGGAGCGCGTCGAGTTCGTCGCCCTCGGCGAGGCGAAGAGCGAGCGCCCCGATCTCGGCGAGGCCAAGGTCATCGTCTCCGGCGGCCGCGCGCTGAAGGAGAAGTTCGCCGAGGTCCTCGACCCGCTCGCGAGCCTCCTCGGGGCAGCGGTCGGCGCGAGCCGCGCCGCGTGCGATGCCGGTTATGCGCCGGCCGAGCTCCAGGTCGGCCAGACGGGACGCGTCGTTGCTCCGAAGCTCTACTTCGCGATCGGCATCTCCGGCGCCATCCAGCACCTCGCGGGCATGAAGGGCTCGAAGACCATCGTCGCCATCAACAAGGATGCGGACGCGCCGATCTTTCAGGTCGCCGACTACGGGCTGGTCGCCGATCTCTTCACGGCCGTGCCCGAGCTCGTCACGGAGCTGAAGAAGGGCTGATCCCGCAGCCGGCGCCGGCGCGGCCTTCGGGCAGCGCCGGGCCGTTCGACCACGCCACGACGCCCGCCGCATCGACGCGCCCGATGTACACGTCGACGACCGACGGGCTCGTCGCGTCCTTGCGCCCGCCGAGGACGTAAAAGGTCGTTCCGTCCGTGACGACGCACGCATCGGCGAGGCCGTCCTGTCCTCTGGGCACCGGGACGTCGGTGAAGTTGGTCCAGTCGAGGTTGCCGCTCGTGTCGAAGATGCCGCGCTGCACCGACGTCACGGTCTTGCCCGCGGCGCCGGCGGAGCCGCCGATGGTGAAGAGGTACGGGTCGATGCGGACCAGCCCGTGATACGCGACGGGGACGGGCAGCACTCCGACGGTGCCCCAACCCGCGAGCGAACCGTCGGGCATGATCTGCGCAGCGCTGCTGGTCTGGGACGCGCCAGCCTTGCCGAGCTTCTCGCCGCCGATCACGTAGAGCCGGCCGTCGCGGATGAACGTCGCGTGGCCCGCGAGAGGCTCGTTCAACGTCGCGGGCGTGCTCCAGACCTTGCCCAGGATGTCGTAACGATCGACCTCCCCGCTGCGCACGTCCTTCGTGCCGGTCCCGCCCGAGAGGTAGACCGCGTGGTTCGCGCCGGTTGCCGATGCGAAGCTGCGACCGACCTTGAAGGGCAAGAGCTCGGTCCACGCCGCGCCGCTCGCTTGCGCGGTCGATCCGAACGTCGCTTGTTGTGCCGATTGCGTGGTCGGCGTGCCACCCGCGAGCCCGCCGAAGAACATCGCGATGCCGTCCTGGACGGTGAAGGCGCCCTCGGCGCGATCGATGTCGTACGCGAGCGCGCTCTCCCATTTGCCGAGCGTGCCGTCGGCGGCGACGGCGGCGGAGTACGCCGTCGTCAGCGTCTGCGCGGGAGGGAGCAGCTCGATGCGCTCACCGCCGAAGACGTAGATCCGCCGCTCGGCGGCGGCGTCGCCGGCGTCGCCACCGGTCGTGCCAGCCTCCGGCGCGGCGTCTGGCGTGTCTCCGCTCGCGGTCTCGCTGAACTTGCTGCAGCCGGTCGGGGCGGCGAACGCGGCGAGCATGCCCACGAGGCCGAGAAGCGCACTCGAGCTGGACGGTCCCGTCATCGGTCCCGATGCTACCGCCAGGGCCGTTGACTGTCGACGGGGCATGGCCGTTGCGCTACTCAACGCAGCGGTGAGCTATCTCGTTCTCGCTCGCAAGTACCGGCCGCAGTCCTTCGAGGACTTGATCGGTCAAGAGCACGTCACGAAGACGCTCGCCAACGCGATCGCGCAGAACCGCGTCGCGCATGCGTTCCTCTTCACCGGCGTGCGCGGTGTCGGCAAGACCACCAGCGCGCGCATCCTCGCCAA